>CAXTFX010000526.1:0-3358 GCA_964243185.1 uncultured Chthoniobacterales bacterium | reverse complement strand
GGGCAGACCGAGTTTTTGGCGGAACGCTGCGGCGTGGAGGACGTCGCCATGTGCCTGACGGGCGGCGGGTTGACGGTCGCGCTGGTGAGCGCGCACGTGCCGTTGCGTGAGGCCGTCGCGGGGCTATCGGCGGCGGAGATCGTCCGCGTCGGGCGGTTGCTGGCGACGTTCCTGGCCGCGCGCCTCGGGCACGGGAAGCCGCGCGTGGCCGTGGCGGGGCTGAACCCGCACGCCGGGGAGGGCGGCAGCCTCGGCACGGAGGACGCGGAGATCATCGCCCCGGCCGTGGCGGCGTTGGCGCGGGCGTGGGGGGACCAAGCCACGTTCACCGGGCCGGTGTCGCCGGACACCGTGTTCCACTCGGCCGTGGCGGGGGGCGAATACGACGGCGTGCTATGCATGTATCACGACCAGGGGCTAATCCCGCTCAAGCTCCACGCGTTTGACGAGGGGGTAAACGTCACGCTCGGTCTGCCCATCGTCCGCACCAGCCCGGACCACGGGACGGCCTTTGCGCTGGCGGGCACGGGCCGGGCACGGCCGGGGAGCACCGTGGCGGCGCTCCGGCTGGCGGCGGAACTGGCGCGGGGGCGAAGCAACCCGGAATGAATTGCCCGCGGAACACGCGGAAGGACGCGGAAAAAAGAATTTCTTCTCTGGCTTCCGCGTCTTTCCGCGTGTTCCGCGGGCCGTCTATATTGACTTCACGATGAACGCGGTCGCCAACAAATACGGGCGCATCTTCGCCGTGGGGTTGCAGAACACGGTGATCTACCGGGGCAACTTCCTGTTGCGCGCGGCGTTCGGGGTCGTGCCGCTGGTGGCGACGGTGTTCATCTGGCGGGCGGTGTTCGACGCGGACGGCGGCGGGGAGCGCGGTGGCTACACTCTGCCGGCGGCGGTGAATTATTTCCTGCTCGTCATCCTCGCCGAGAGCCTCATCACGCCGACGGAGGACGAATGGCAGATCGCGGCCGACATCCGCGACGGGCACCTCAACGCGCTTTTGTCGAAGCCGTTGAACTATTTCGGCTACCGCACCTGCCTATTTTTCAGCGCGCGGGTGGCCTACACGGTGGTCACGCTGCCGATCACGGCGGGTTTATTCTGGTGGTTCGGCTCGTTCGACCACCTGCCGAGACTGGGGACGTGGTTCATGACGGCGTGGTCGCTGGGCATGGCGGCGCTGATGCAATTTTTCATCGCCTACGCCCTGGCGATGCTGGCGTTCTGGATTTTGGAGATTTCGACCGTGGTTTTCATCCTCTATTCGTTCGAGTATTTCCTCAGCGGACAACTGTTTCCCCTGGACCTCGCACCGCCGGCCGTACGCGCCGTGCTGGAGTGGCTGCCGTTTCCCTACGAACTATTTTTTCCCGTCTCGGTTTTCCTGGAGAAGACGCAGGGCGAGGCGCTCTGGCGCGGGTTGGCCATCCAGGCCGGCTGGGTGCTCGTGACGTGGGCGGTGGGGCGCGTGCTGTGGGCGCGGGGGTTAAGGAAGTATGGCGCTGTCGGAGGCTGATCTTATCCGCAGATTACGCAGATTATTTTTTCAGGTGGAGAAAGGCCGGGAAACGCCGTTGCTGAAACTCTGAACCCCTTTTAGGAAATCTGCGTAATCTGCGGACGAAATCCGATGCGTCGCTACTGGGAAGTTTACAAAATCCTCTGCCGCAACTCGCTCATCCGCGAGATGTCGTTCAAGGCCAATTTCCTCTTGTGGATGGTCACGGAACTCCTGTGGTTCGCGGGGCAGATCATCCTGATTGACGTGCTCTTCCTCTACACGGAGAGCCTCGCCGGGTGGACGAAATGGGAGGTCGTCACGTTGATCGGGACCAACCAGATCATCGTCCAGGTGTTCCAGGCGTTTTTCTACATGAACCTGACCACCCTGCCGGAGCTGGTCCGCACGGGGCGGCTGGACCTGTTGCTGCTCCTGCCGCTGGACGTGCAGTTCTCCGTGTCCACCCGGCAGTTCGGCGTGGATAACCTCGTCAACGCTGCCGTCGGCGCGGGGTTCGTTGGTTATAGCCTGCACCGGCTGGGGATCGCGCCCGGCGCGGAACGGCTGGCCGGCTACGTCGCCGCGCTCGGGTGCGGGGTGGCGGTGCACTACGTCATCATGCTCTGCCTGTCGGCCGTGAGCTTCTGGCTGGTGCGGGCCAACGGGCTAATCTACGGGTATTTCCAACTGGTCGGCGTTTCCCGTTATCCCGAAGCGGTCTTCCGCGGGACGTTCCGCTGGATCTTCTCGTGGCTGGTCCCGGTCATCGTCGTGGCCAACCTGCCGGCGCGGATGCTGATTCACCCCGGGGAGCCGGTCCTCCCGCTGCTCGGCCGGGCCGCGGTGGCGGCGCTGACGGCGCTGGCGGGCGGGCGGCTGTTCTGGGGTTTCGCGTTACGGCGCTACCGTAGCGCGAGCTCGTAAACGGCCGGAAAGCCGGGCGGGGGATTTCGCGCTTGCGCCGTGGGGGCACTGCCACTACAGGTTCCGACCCGCGCCATATCGAGGTTCGCGGGTCCTGATCCTTTCCCCGCAAGTCATGGCGAAAACCCCCAAGAAGTCGGCTCCGAAGAACGGCGTCCCCGCCCCCGAGGTCGTCATGGACGCCGGCCCGTCCATCTCCGATTATCTGCTCGGCAGCAACCGGAAGAAACCTGCCGGCACCCCCGGCAGTGGCGATGACAGCAAGCTCACCCCATTCCTGCGTCAGCAGAAGGAGCGCCTGCTCCAACTCCGCGACGCCATGCTCGATTCCATGAGCGGTGTGGCCCAGGACAACCTGCGCTCCCGCGCGGAGGGCAACGAGGCCAGCGCCTTCGGGATGCACCAAGCGGACGCCGGCAGCGACTCTTATGACCGCGACTTCGCCCTGAGCCTGCTCTCCCAGGAACAGGATGCGCTCTACGAGATTGACGAAGCGCTCAAGCGCATTGACGTCGGCGCCTACGGCGTCTGCGAGATGAGCGGCAAACCCATCAACCAGGAGCGGCTAGAGGCCATCCCCTTCACGCGCTTCACCGTCGAGTGCCAATCGCAGATCGAGAAGCAGAACAAGGCCCAGCGCGTGCGCCACTCCGTCACCTCCCTCTTCGGCCTGACGGACGACGACGAGCCCGAGAAGGAAGAGGAAGAGTTTAACGCCGACAACAAAGAAGAAAGGTAATCGCCATGCCCCGCGACATCATCATTTTGGAATGCACCGAAGCTAAGGCGGAAGGCAAACCTACCTCCCGCTACACGAGCACGCGCAACAAGAAGAGTCCCAACACGCCGGGCCGTTTGGAGAAGAAGAAGTATAACCCCTTCCTCACGCGCCACACGCTCCACCGCGAGACCCGCTAACCTTCCCAC
>CAXTFX010000525.1:0-3365 GCA_964243185.1 uncultured Chthoniobacterales bacterium | reverse complement strand
CGATGAAGAACGCCGCCGCCTACGCCGCCAGCAAATACGCCGTCACCGGGATGCTCAAGTGCATGGCCCAGGAATACGCCCGCGCCGGGGTGCGTTTCTCCCTGCTGCACCTCGGCGGCGTGGATACGCCCTTCTGGGATGGCATCGGCATGGCCGTCCAGCGCGACAAGATGATCCCGGCGGAAACGGCCGCCGACTGCGTGCTCGCCGCCCTGGACACCCCGGCGCACCTCGTCCTCGGCGACCTGACGCTCCAGCCGGAGAGCCACCAGATGTGAAGGCGGCGGAGGTCCAATCGAGCGCGGGCGGCGCAGCCAAGTTGGGCAGTGTTGCGGCCATGTTCGGTATTGTTACCGCGTTGTCTGGCCGTGTTTTCGCGCCGTTCAGCCGTGTTCTCACGCCGTTGGGGAGTGTTTTCGGATTGTTCCCGGATGTTTCCGCCTT
Organism: uncultured Chthoniobacterales bacterium; assembly: GCA_964243185.1. GTDB lineage: Bacteria > Verrucomicrobiota > Verrucomicrobiia > Chthoniobacterales > SZAS-18 > CAXTFX01. The sequence goes on along the minus strand of CAXTFX010000525.1, from coordinate 2,921 downwards.
GAGCCGGAGTGTTTCGGCATTGTTCCGCATCGTTTCCGCAATGTTTGACCTCGTTTCTGCGTCGTTCCGTATCGTTTTCATACACTCTGGCGGGGAATCCACGTCCCGGCAGATGCGTCCCGGCGAACCGAGATTCGCCGAAAGCGGAAATTAGTTGGTGCCAAGTTACCGGTTCCCCGATAAAACTTTACCCGCGACCACAACCCGACCCACTCTCATGCCACCTGACGACGCCGTTCCTGCCGACGCTGCCGTGTCTAAGCCTAAAAAGACCTCCGGCAAACGGGGTTTCCTCGATCGGGGCCTTGAAGATGACTTCACCCTCGCCGGAAATTGCCACCGAGAGGCCGTGAAACCCGAAGTCGCCCCCAAACTGCTCGAACGCGCCTGGACGGCCGCCAACCAACTGGCGCTCGGCGAATCCCTGGACCGTTGCGGAAAAATCGTGCTGCGTCTGAAGGCCCTCCGCACCGGCAAGATTACGCGCACCGACGAAGAAGAGGCCGACCGCGCCGAGTTGCTCGCCGCGCTCGCCCCCATCCTCAAGGGCGCCCGGCGCAGTTACCCCAACGGCAGCGCCGAGCGCGCGGCCTACGGCATCGGCGAGAAGCTGGCCAACCGTTCCACCCGGGATCTGCTCGGCTTTGCCGCCTACGGCTTCGCCCAACTCGGCGGCGCCGCGCCCAAGGACACGCTCAAAGGCGTGCTGCCCGCCGAGATTGCCGCCCTCGACACCCTGCACCAGAAATACCGGAACGCCGACTTCGCCCAGGCCGACGCCCAGAAGGACTCCGCCACGCTATTGGCCGAACTGCGCGCGGAGGTAGAGCAAACGCTCAACCCGCTTCGCCGCGACCTGCAAGGCGCCGCCGACCAAGCCTTCACCCACCGCGACAAGCTCAACGCCGAACAGCGCAAAGCCTTCGGTCTCATGCCAGATCGGCCGTTGAATGATTGAGGGATGTTTCGGGACGAACCCTGCGCGCAATCCCCAATCGCCTGCCCTAAGTGGGAACAGGATGATACGAATAGTGTTCGCCTTTTTCTGCAACTTTCATTTGGCCATTACTTGTTAGGCCCTGTTACAGTCGCCTTTACACATGCGCGTCCACCCCGTTCTGCTCGCCGGCTTGAGCGCGCTTGCCACCGAGGCGCTCCTGTGGGCTGCCATTGCCCTTTGCAGCAGTTCGATGATGCTCCACACCCGCGTCCTGTTCTACTCGCACCTTCCCGGTTTTGCGCTCCTCTTCGCCCTCAAGCCGAGGCTCGCGCAGGAGCACATCAACCTCATCGCTGCCGCCGTCAACGTGCTCCTTTTAGCTGGACTGTGGTTGTGGGCGTTCACACCTGCCGGGGGTCGCAAGCGGACGCCGTTGGCCTAACCACGGCGCTACAGCGGACGCCGGCTGGCGGCGACGCTAATTCCGCACTTCACGTCTCCTTGCGCCAGCCGGCATCGCTGAGCTTGGGTCCGTTAGACGGCACTCCGCGCATGACTATCCGCCACGTCACCGCAGCCGATGCCGACGCTTGGGCGCGCATGCGCGAAGCCCTTTGGCCCGGCGACGCACACGCCGCTGAGATCGCGGCGTTCTTCGCCGGCACCTTGCCGGAACCCGAGGCTGTGCTCATCGCCGAGCACGAGCCAGGCAGGCTGGTTGCCCTGATCGAGTTGTCCGTCCGCCGAGACTTGCCGAGCACCCACGGCGCGCCGACCGGCTACGTCGAGGGCCTGTATGTGGAACCCTCACACCGAGCCGCCGGGATCGCGCGGTGGCTGCTGCGCGCGGCACAGCACTGGGCGCGAGAGCGCCACTGCGCGTTCTTCGCCTCCGACCGCGACAACCGCCTCATCTTTGACCGCACTTACTCCGAGGGAAACCCGTGCCGCCTAACCCGGCGGCGCTGTAGCGAATAGCTACTGGCGTTGATGCCTTTCCCGAAATTCACGCTTTCCCCTCGTTCCCAAACCCCGTTCGGGAATGCCCCCAGCCGCGAAACTCCGTTTCGCCCCTGACCTTCTCCAGCCGTCGTGTTCCTTGAAGGGAGCGGACTTCCCCTTACTTTCCGCGCATGATGCTCGAGCAGCACCCCGAGCTTCGCCACCTCTCTCCCTCGGAGAAGCTCGCGCTAGTGTCCGAACTCTGGGGCGACTTGGCCGCCCATCCCGAAGCGACGCCGGTGGCCCCCGAACAGATCGCCGAATTCGACCGGCGCATGGAAGCCTACCGCCAGGACCCAACGCAGGTCGCCACCTGGGAGGCGGTCAAGGCCCGCGTCCTGGGCGGGGCAGACATGGCATGAACGGGTTGGTCCCGCTCCTCTCCGCCGACCTCGACATCCAGAAAGCCTACGAATTTTACGGGGGTTATCAGGAGGGCTGGGGAGCCGTGTTCATGCGCCACCTGGACACCGCCTTCGGCCAGCTTCGCCGCTTCCCCGAGAGCGGGCCGCGCTCTCACCAGACATATCGCCGGCTGCTGGTGCCCCGCTTTCCCTACGGCACCTTCTACACCGTGGAGGCCCGCGGCGTCATGGTCTCGGGCGTGATGGACACCCGGCAGAACCCGAAAGCCATCCTGCGCCGCCTGCGCTGAGTCGGTTGGTCCGGCGTCGTGCGACTAAACCTCCGGCGGAAGTCGGCAGTGGCGGCGAGGTAGGGCGGGTTCTCCTCAACCCGCCGCCGTTGTGCTTACGACATACCCTGCGGCGGCGGCCTAGGGATGGGCCGCCCTACCCGCCGCGCTTTGCCTGTCCGTTGCCGTCGTTGCCCGGCGTCGTCCCCCCGAGCAGCCCGCCGTCGCGGGTGACGAGTTGGGCGGCGAGCACCGTGCGGATGACGCCGGCGATGGATTCCGTCGTCGCCCCCGCGGCGTTGTTCTGACCGCCCTCCCCGCCGGACTGGAAGGTGACGAGCTTGG
>CAXTFX010000524.1:0-3400 GCA_964243185.1 uncultured Chthoniobacterales bacterium | reverse complement strand
GCTGCCGGACACCGCCCTGCGCCTCGGCGACGTGGGCGTCTTCCAGGACGGCGTCTTCGTCCGCCAGGGCGACCTGTCCCACTTCGGCGTCGAGTTCGCCGCCCGGCCGGACTCCTCCCCCTCCCGGCTGGACTACACCGCCAGCGACCACGTCCAGGTCACCTTCAAGGCCAGCGGAGAAACCAACGCCGCGCTCCCCAGCCTCCCCGTCGCCCAGGCCGGCGTCGGCTTCGCCTTCGCCCGCGCCGGCGAGTTCGCCCTCCGCGCCGAGGAGGCCTTCGAGCCGACCATTGACGACCTGTTCGACCTCCAGCGCCAGCTCCGCGCCCTGCTCAAGCGCGGCGACTGGCAGGGCGACTACCTCGTCGTCACCGGTGTGGTCCAGACCCCCGTGCTGACCCTCCTCATCGCCAAGTCCGACGGCGCCAAGGTCGAATTATCCGTCGAGGGCACCCTCACCCCCGCCGTCCCCGCGCTCGGCAAGGCCGGCGTCGCCCTCGGCGTTGCCCACCAGAGCGGCGGTATCCTCCGGCTCGACCCCGGCAAGGACGTGACCCCCCTCGTGCGCCTGCACCGCATGACCCCGCACCTCTTCGGCGAACAGCAACTCAAACCCCTGAGCCTGCTCGCCGACGGGGCGAGGCCCGCCCAGGCCCCCGCCAATAACCTCGCCGGCCGCCGGCGCGACGCCAACGCGCACTTCCTCGCCCCGGTGCTCGGGGACCGGCCCTGACCTCGCCAGATTTCCAGCCGAAGCCCGGCCGGAGAACCCAGCCACCAACCAACAAGAAAGCCACCGCCGCCATGTCCACCGTCGAGAACCGCACCACCACCGCCACCGTCCCCGCGCCCACCAAACGGGCCGCCAACCCCCACATTCCCGTCGCCAACCACCCGCCGGACGAGATCACCGGGCGCGCGCGGGAACTCAAACCCTTCAGCGAACCGGGATCCGAAGGCACCCCGGGCACCGCCAACCCCGTGCACGAGGGCATCGAGGGAGTCGAGGGCCACCAGCGCCGCACCGCGGCGCCCAGCGAGATGTTTACCGCGCCCAAGCACGCCGTGGCATTACCTGACATCGGCGAAGCCTCCTTCGGCAAGCCGCCGCCGATCCTCGAAACCGTGCACGGCCCGGACAACCGGGTCCAGATCACCAACACCACCGTCTATCCCTGGCGCGCCCACGCCTCCCTGCTCATCACCGCCGCCGATAATTCGCAGTGGATCGGCACCGGCTGGTTCATCGGCGCCCACACCCTGATGACCGCCGGCCACGTCGTCTTCATCAAGGGCAGCGGCGTGCCCGGGCGCGACGGCTGGGTGAAGAGCATCGTTGTCATGCCCGGCCGCAATGGCAACGCCCTGCCCTTCGGCGCGGTCACGAGCACCGTCTTCCGCTCCGTCACGGGCTGGACCAACAGCGCCAGCGGCGACGAGAACTTCGACTACGGGGCCATCATCATCCCCACCAACCTCGGCAACACCGTGGGCACGTTCGGCTTCGGGGTTTATGCCGACGCCGACATCGTCGCCGCGGACGGCAACATCTCCGGCTACCCCGGCGACAAGCCCGCGGGCACACAGTGGTATGACCACCACAAGATCGCCTCGGTCAACGCCCGCAAAATCTTCTACGACATTGACACCTTCGGCGGCCAGAGCGGCAGCGCCCTGTATCGCATCATCAACGGCCAGCGCTTCGCCATGGGCATCCACACCTACGGCGGCGCGGTGACGAACTCCGCCACCCGCATCGTCAAGCCCGTCGCCGACAACATGGTGCTCTGGAAAGCCTGACGAACCCCGACGGCTCCCACCCCGGGCGCCGCGCGCGCCGGCCGGTCCGCGCGCGGCGCCCACCCCTTCCGCTCCCATGCCCGGTAGCCCCCGCAGCGTCATCCGCGGCACCGTGCGCGACCCGGCCGGCCGCGCCCTGGCGGGAGCGCGCCTCGCCTTCGTGGACGGCCCCGTGCCCCTCCCGGACCTCGCCCTGCTCTCCGGGGCGGACGGCGCCTTCAGCCTCGCCGCCCCCGCCCCCGGCACCTACCGCATCGCGTGCCACGCCGAGGGCTTCGCCCCCCAGACCGGCAGCGTCACCGTCGGGCCGGCCGTTCCCGCCGCCACCCTGGACTTCCACCTGCGTTAGCTCGACCCAATCTTCGACCGTAAAATGGTCCGAGGGTCAGCCGCTCCTTCCACCCGCTCATCTATGCCCGCTAAAACCACCAAACGAAACGTCCCCCCGAACGGGGCCGCGCCCACCCCCGCCCCGGACATCTTCGCCTGGGACAACGACCCGTTCGCCTCGCCGGAGCCGACGGGCGACCCGTTTCCCGCCACGCCGGTTACCCGCCCCGTGCCGGACGCCGCCGCCGGGCTGTTGCCGTTGGCGTTCCCGGCCGGGCCAGCGCCGAAACGTTACCAACCGGGCACGGCGGAGTTCCGCTACTGGGCCAACGTGGAGGCGCTGCGGCGCGGGTGCGACTTCTGGGGAAGTCTGCTCGGCACGAACCCGAAGTGGCAGAAATCGGTCGGGGCGAAGCTGAGGGTGATCCTCGACGAGGGCGACGATCTCAACGCCTACTACGACCGCAAGGCGCTGAACTTCTTCCACGCCTCGGCCGGCGGGCGGCTGGTCTATTCCGGGGAAAGCCCGGACGTCGCCTGCCATGAGCTCGGCCACGCCGTGCTCGACAGCGTGCGGCCGCAGCTCTTCAACGCGGCCAACATCGAGACGGCGGCGTTCCACGAGTCCTTCGGCGACATGTCGGCGATGCTCTCCGCGCTCCAGCTCCCGGCCCAGCGCGAGCGGGTCCTGGCGGAGACGCAGGGCAGCCTCTACCGCTCCTCGCGCCTGTCCCGTCTGGCCGAGCAGCTCGGCTGGGCCATCCGCCAGCGGGACCGGACGGCGGTGGAGCCGGATTGTCTGCGGAACGCCGTGAACTCGTTCTTCTACGCCGACCCGGCCAAGCTCCCCTCCCGCGCCCCGGCCAGCCGGTTGTCCAGCGAGCCGCACTCGTTCTCCCGCGTGTTCTCCGCGGCGTTCCTGGACGCCCTGGCGAACATGCTGACCATCGAGGCGGCGGGCGCGTCGCCGACGGAGGGCCAGTTGGAGAAGGTCAGCCGCGAGATGGGTCGGCTCCTGCTGGCCGGGGTGCGCGCGGCGGCCGTCGTGCCGGCGTTCTTCGCGCAGGTAGCCGCCGCGATGGTCCACGCCGACGGGGACAACGGCCCGTGGCGCCGGGCGTTGACGAGCGCCTTCGTGCGCCACGGCATTTTGTCCCTACAGGCCGCCGGCTCGGCGATGGCGCCCGCGCCCGCCGTCGCGGCGGCGGCCGCGGTTGCCGCCGTCGCCGCGGCCGGAAGCGACCCGGGGGAAGGCGCGGGGGGCGAGGAC
>CAXTFX010000523.1:0-3423 GCA_964243185.1 uncultured Chthoniobacterales bacterium | reverse complement strand
AGACGTCCCACGCCTTCCGCGTCACGCGCAACTCGGACCTCTACATTGACGAGGAAGAGGCCGAGAACCTCCTGCAAACCATTGAGGAGGAGCTGCGGCGCGTGAACAAGGGCGCCGCCGTGCGCCTGGAGGTGCAGGCGGACTGCCCGCCCGACACGGAGCGTTTCCTCCTGGAAACCTTCCGGCTCACCGAGGCGGACCTCTACCGGGTGGACGGGCCGATCAACTTCCTGCACCTGGCCCCGCTGTTCGGCAGCGACCAGTTCCCCAAGCTGCGCGACCGGCCCTTCCAGCCCACCGCCCCGCGCTCCCTGCCGCCGGGGGCGGACCTGTTCGAGGTCATGCGCCGGGGGGACGTGCTCATCCACCACCCCTACGAGAGTTTCCAGAGCGTCGTTGACCTCATCGAGCGCGCGGCGGAGGACGAGGGGGTCCTGGCCATCAAGATGACCCTCTACCGGACCTCCGAGAACTCCCCCATCGTCCGCGCCCTGGTCGAGGCGGCGGAGAACGGCAAGCAGGTCACGGTGCTGGTCGAGCTCAAGGCGCGGTTTGACGAGGCCAACAACATCCGCTGGGCCAAACGTTTGCAGGAGGCCGGCGTCCACGTCGTCTATGGGCTGGTCGGCCTGAAGACCCACTGCAAGATGCTGATGATCGTGCGGCGCGACGAGGATCGCATCCGGCTCTACACGCACCTGGGCACGGGCAACTACAACAACACCACCGCGCGCTTTTACACCGATCTCAGTCTGCTCACCACCGCCCCGGAGCTGACCGCCGAGGTGGCCGTCGTTTTCAACAACCTCACGGGCCTGTCCGAGTTCTACGGCGGGAAAAAGCTGATGATCGCCCCCTTCGAGCTGCGGGACCGGTTCATGGAGCTCATCGCCCGCGAAACCGCCCTGGCGGCGGCCGGCGGCGAGGGGCGCATCATCCTCAAGCTCAACTCCCTGGTGGACGAGAACAGCATCGTCGCCCTCTACGAAGCGGCCACGGCGGGCGTGAAGGTTGACCTCATCGTCCGGGGCATCTGCTGCCTGCGGCCCGGGGTGCCGGGCGTGAGCGAGAACATCCGGGTCACGTCCATCATCGGCCGCTTCCTGGAGCACTCGCGCATCTACTTCTTCGGCAACGGCGGCCGGCCGTTGGTCTATCTCGGCAGCGCCGACTGGATGCCGCGCAACTTCGACCGCCGCGTCGAGGTCGCCTTCCCCATCGAGGACGAGGCGCTGAAGGCCCGCATCACCGAGGAGATCCTCCCGGCGTTCCTCACCGACAACGTCAAGGCCCGCGTCCTGCGTCCCGACGGTCGTTACGAACGCCGACACCCCGGCAAAGGTGAGGAAAGCCACCAGGCCCAGCTTTTCTTCCGCCGGATCGCCCGCGCGCAGAAGGTGGGAACCCTCCCCGCCCCGGGGACGGTTTAAGCCCCGGAGTGACCCCCGGGGGCGCGTCCCCAACCCTCCGGGGGGAACTCGTTTTCCCCGTCCCGGCAGCCGCGGCAGAGCAGCGCCACCGTTTCGAGCAGATCGTCTTCGATCAGAGCCTGCGGGGTCAGGCCAAACCGCCGCCGACAGCCTTCACACTCCACGATGGGCACCGGGACAGACATGAGGTGGTCAGGTTAAGGATGGTTGCTGGTGCTCGATTCCCTGGGCACGCGCCGTTCCTGTCAAAGAAATTTTCTGACGGCAATCCAAAAATCGTGCTGACCACGATTTTTTCGGTTTTGCGCCGTCGGGCTTGCCTGCCGGCGCCCCGCCCTCCACACTCCCGGCCCATGCGCTTCTCTGCCTTCCGCCCGCTCCTTTCCGTCCTGTGCGGCCTGTGCGCCGCGTTCCTGGCCGCCGGCTGCGCGGATTTTGACGGGGGCAGCGGCGGCCCGAGGGGTGGTCAGGCCGCCCGCATCAACGCCCTGCGCGACCGCATCGCCAGCGAGGCGCCGGGGGACTACTTCGTGGGCCGTCGCTACTACAACCCGAACTACAAGTTCTGGGGTTACGTCCGCCGCCCCGGCCAACCCTGGAAGTCGGGGCAACTGGTGATGCTCAACGAGAAGCAGAAGCTGGCTCCGGACCGCGAGATCAACCAGCTCGGGGTGGACGACAACTGTGAATACAAACTCTTCGGCCGCTTCACCGGGGAGACCGTGTATGAGCCCGCGAGCAACTCCTTCTACCCCGAGTTCGCCCTGAGCGGCTACCAGCTCACCGACCGCAACCCGCCGTCCATTTTCCCCAGCGGCGTGCGCCCCTCCCCGACGACCATCACGCGGCCGGACTGAGGGGGTGGCTTTCCCTCCGCCACGCACCCGCCCTACTTCGCCAACGACGCCGCCCGCGCCTTGGCCAGCTCCAGGAACGCCGCCGGCAACGGGGACAACTTGCCCTGCCAGAGCGCCGCGATGACCATCGGCGCGAAACCCGGCAGCGGCAGGCGGCGCAACCCCTCCGGCAGGGCCGGGGCGCCGGGCTGGATCACGGACAACCCGATGCCGAACCCCTCCGCCGCGTAGGTCTCCACCAGCGCGAGGGCGTTCACCTCCAGCGACACCGTCCAACGCCGGCGCGCGTGGCGGCGCAGCTCGTCGGCGAACAACTTGGTGATGGTCGCCCGCTCCGGAAAGGCGATGAGCGGATGCGGGATCGGCGCGTCCTCCTTCGCCCAGAGTTCCCGCGCGTGCCGGATGGGTAAGGTTTTCGCCGCGACCAGGCACAACGGCAGCTTGAGCAGCGTCACGGCCTGCAACCCGGGGGCCGGCTTGCCCTCGATCTCGGTGATGGCGAGGTCAATCTCCTGCTTGCCCAGCAACTCCTCCGCCTGCGCCTGCCCGGCCTCGATCAGCGCCGGGCGCACGTTGGGAAACCGCTGCCGGAGCTCGTGCAGGAACCCCGGGACGTGGTCGCGCAGCACCGGCGCGCTCGCCGCCAGCCGCAGCCGCACGCCAGCCTCCCCGCGGATCTCCGCCCCCACCTCGTGCAGGTTGGCGAAGAACGGGGCGATGAAACGGTAGAGCCGCTCGCCGGCCGCCGTCAGCGCGAACGGGCGCCGGTTGAAGAGCCGCGTGCCGAGTTCCGCTTCGAGCAGCAGGATCTGCCCGCTCACGGCCGGTTGCTGGATGCCGTAGGGCATCTGCCGCACCGCCGGGGAGATCCCCCCGTGGCGGGCCACGTAATAAAAAAGCTCCAGGTGGTGAACGTTCAAAGGTTCAAGCCCCTCGATCTCCCGCTGGGTCCAGACTAGTTGGGAGGCTCCGCTTCAAAGCTCGAAGGCCGGCCCCTCGAACGGCGAGTTCGGGGCTTCCTTGAGGGCCTGGGGGTCGGCGGGCTTGAACCCCTCCGCCGCCAGCCGCGCCCGGTAGTCGGCCAGCGCCGGCACCAGCGTCAGCACGTCGTCGGTGGATTCCAGGAAGAGCAGCGT
>CAXTFX010000522.1:0-3440 GCA_964243185.1 uncultured Chthoniobacterales bacterium | reverse complement strand
TGATCCCGCTTTTGTCCTCGATGTTGTGGTAACAAAGCACGATGGCGCTGGCCGTTTTGTCCACCGGCGGCTTGGCGGGCGTCGGCACCGGCGTCGGACCGGGAGCGGTCACGGCGGCGACGGGGATGGACTTTCCCCCGCTGCCCGGCGCGGGCGATGCGGCGGCGCCGGCCGGGTTGGGTTCACTGGGTTTCTTGGAGACGAGCGCCTTGATTTTGCTGCACCCTGAAATCGGGGCGGCGGCAAACAGCAGGGCGCAAAGGGCGAGGCGGACGGTCGGAAACTTCATGGGCACACGGGATGGACGAGAAAGGTTAGCGGGTTCTGGCCGGCGGCAAGTCTTTAAAGCAACCCGAGCTCGCGGAACGTGGCGTCCACGTGCCGCAGGTGCGGTTCCAGGGAACACAGGCGGTCAATTTCCGCGGTCGTCAACACCGCGACCACGGCCGGCTCGGCGCGCAGGTTTTCGGCCAACGGCACTTCCCCGCGCCAGGTCTTCATGGCGGCGCGCTGGACGGCTTCGTAGGCCGTCTTGCGTTCCAGGCCGCGCCGGGTCAGTTCCAACAGGATACTCTGGGAATGATATAACCCCTTGGTCATTTCCATGTTCCGGGCCATGTTCGCGGGGTAAACGAGCAGGTCGGCCACCAGCCGGCGCAGGCGGTCGAGCATGTAGTCGAGCAGCGTGCAGGAGTCCGGCAGGATGATGCGCTCGGCGGAGGAATGCGAAATGTCCCGCTCGTGCCACAGGGCCACGTTCTCCAGGGCCGTCACGGCGTGCCCACGGATGACGCGCGCCAGCCCGCTCAGGCGCTCGCCGGTGATGGGGTTGCGCTTGTGCGGCATCGCGGAGGAGCCTTTCTGCCCCTCGCCAAAGAATTCTTCGACCTCCAAAACCTCGGTGCGCTGGAGGTGGCGAAACTCCGTCGCCCAGCGGTCCACGCTGGAGGCGATGAGCGCCAACGTGGTCATGAACTCCGCGTGCCGGTCGCGCTGGATGACCTGCGTGGAAAGGGTCGCGGGGGCCAGCCCGAGCCGTTCGCACACCCGCCGCTCGACCCTCGGGTCCAGGTGCGCGTGCGTGCCGACGGCCCCGGAGAGCTTGCCGACAGCCACGCGGGCGCGGGTCTGGAGCAACCGCTCGTGGGCGCGGCCAAACTCGTCCCACATCAACGCCAGCTTGAGGCCGAACGTCACCGGCTCCGCGTGGATCCCGTGGGAGCGGCCGATCATCGGGGTGTCCTTGAACTCCAGTGCCCGCGCCGCCACGGCGACCCGGAGCGCGTCCAGGTCCGCCAGCAGCAGGTCCGCCGCGGCCGTCATCTGCACGGCCAAGGTCGTGTCCAGGATGTCCGAACTCGTCAACCCCTGGTGGATCCACCGCGCCGCGGGGCCGACGTAGCCAGCCACGTTCTCCAGGAAGGCGATGACGTCGTGCTGCGTGCGCCGCTCGATCTCGTCAATCTCCGGGATGGAGAACCGCGCCCGCTCCCGGATGGTCCGGGCGTCCTCGGCCGGAATCTGCCCCAACTCCGCCAACGCCTCGCAGGCCAGGACTTCGATCTCCAGCCAGGTGGCAAACTTTTTTTCCTCGGACCAGACGGCCCGCATCGGCGGGCGGGTGTAACGATCAATCATTCAAAGTGGGAAGTGGGAACGCGGGAGTGGGATGTTTCGGATGGGGTTCCGGGTCGGCGCTTCCCCCTGCCGTGTTCCCACTTCCCACGTCAAAAAGCAACTCCCGGCCGGCGCGGGGCCGACCGGGAGTTGCTTTGCGCTCGCCCGGGAAAGGAATGAGGTCTGCGGCGGGCCTCAGCGCACGACGAGCGCGCGGGCCACGGTCCCGTTGTTCTGCACGAGCACCCGGCCGCTGGCGAGCAGGTCCGCCACGGCAGCGACGGTTTCGCGGTTGTTCCGGGAGCAGGCGGACACGGCGGCGATCAGGTCACCGAGGTTCATGGTCGAGCTTTTGGCTTTTTGGTCTTGCTTCTTCATGGCGTCAGGAAAATCGGCGTTTAATTGTTCGCGGCTTTGGGGCTTTCTTGGAGCAAGGACGGTGCCACGCCCGGAGAGTTTCGACTTCCCAGAAGCGGGCGGACCGGAAAGTTCCGACGCCGACGCAATTTTGGGTCGGACAGAACGCAACAAAAATGTCGCTTTAAACGACAGGGTTGTTCGCCTGCACACCGATCCCGCCGCTCGCTTTCGGCGCGGACAGCCGGAGCACGACGAAATACAGCACGGCCAGCACGACCACGCCGAGGATGATCCAGTGGGACTGCCCCTTGATGAACTTCGTCAACCCCTCCGGGTTCGTCAGCAGGTCCGGCTGCACCTGGAACGCCAGCTTGCCGAAATACGCCAGCACCGCGCACCAGAGCGCGGCGCCCACCGTCGTCACCAGCGTGAACACGCCAAAGGGCATCCGCACCAGCCCGGCCGGGATGGAGATCAGGTGGCGGATGACCGGCAGCAGCCGCGCGAAGAACACGCCCCCCGCCTCGTAGCGCCGCAGCCAGACCTCCGCGCGGGCCACCTTCTCCGGCGGCATCAGGAAGAGCCGACCGTAACGGTTCACGAACGGTCGCCCCGCCGCCCGCGACACCCCGTAAGTGATGGCGGACCCGAGCCACGAGCCCAACGTCCCCGCCAGCACCACGCCGAACAGCGTGAAGTGGGAATACTGCTGGAATTGCCCGTGGGCCTGCGCCACCGCCAGGAAGGCGGCCGGGGGGACGACGATTTCGCTCGGCACGGGGAAGATGGAAGACTCCATCGCCATGAGCGCGATGATCCCGAGGTAGCCGCCGGCCAGGACCCAGCCCATCCAGGTTTCGAGGAGTTGATGCATCATAGAGTTAAAAGATCGGGAGGCGCGCACCCGAGCACCGAACGGCCCCGGGGACAACCCCAAAGGCGCACCGGGAACCGTCGCTGGCGGAGGGATGGCGGCCGGGCTATGGCTCGGCCCGTGTCCATTTACCGCCGCGTCTTCGCCTACTACCGACCGTTCGCCCGGCCGACGTTCGTGGCCCTGGCGGTGTCGTTGGTGTGCATCGGGCTGAACCTGCTCAAGCCCTGGCCGTTCAAGATCATCGTGGACGAGGTGATTCCGAACGGGGAGGACGCGGTCACGTATCTTTCCCACACGCTGCCAACGCCCCTCGGTCCGGCTGCCGGGCAGTCCGGGCCTCTCCGGGCGGGGACGTTGGTGCTGCTGCTGTGCGGGTTTCTCGTCCTCGTCAATCTCCTCTCCGGCCTGCTCGGGCTGTGGTCGAACTTCCTGTTCGTCCGCACCGGGCTCCAGTCGTTGCTCAAGCTACGCACGGACCTGTTCGCCTACCTCCAGGCGTTGCCGCTGAAGTATCACGACGCGCGGCATTCAGCGGACTCGTCGTTCCGCGTGGCCTACGATTCGCAGAGCGTCCAGACGATCTACA
>CAXTFX010000521.1:0-3442 GCA_964243185.1 uncultured Chthoniobacterales bacterium | reverse complement strand
CTACCCGCTGCCGGAGGCGCAGTTGGACCGCTTCCTCTTCAAGATTTCCATGTCCTACCCGGAGCGCGCGGAGGAGCTGACCCTCGCCAGCCGGACGCTCTCGCTGACGAATTCCCCGGAGATGGCGCTCGCGGCCGGGGCCGTCCAGCCCGTGCTGACGGCCGGGCGGCTGGGCGCCCTGCGCGCGGCGCTGGCGGGCGTGGCGGTGCGGGAGGAGCTGGTCGGCTACGTCGTGGACCTGGTGCGCGGCACCCGTTCGCACGAGAGCGTGCTGGTCGGCGCTGGCCCGCGGGCGACGATGGCGCTGTTGCTCGCCGGCCGCGCGCAGGCGGCGCTGCTCGGGCGGGATTTCGTGACGCCGGACGACGTGCGCGCCCTGGCCGGCCCGGTGCTCGGCCACCGCCTCGTGCTGCGGCCGGAGTTCGAGGTCGAGGGGCTGACGGTGGCGGAGGTGCTGGGGCGGGTTTTGGAAAGTGTGGCTGTGCCGAGGTGAGAAAATTCGAAATCCGAAGCACGAAATTCGAAACCATCAGAACTAAACTTTTGAAGTGAATAAAAGACTGAAAAGAAGAGACTGAGCGCCCCGCCGAGACTTTTTCCCATTTTCAAAGCTTCCAGATTTTTCTTCGTTTATTTGGAATTTGGTGCTTGGGATTTGAGATTTATGACCCGCCGTTATTCCCTGAGTATCTGCGCCTTACTGGCCGCTCTCTTCTTGTCTGGTTGCCTCGACTACGACGAGGACCTCACACTCTTCGGCAACGGCTCGGGCACGTTCGCCCTCACCCTGACGGTTGACGAACAGGTCCTCGCCAACGCGCCGGAGGACATCGCCCGGCGGTTCTCCCCGGAGGAGGCGAAGCGGGAGTTCGAGAAGCTCGACGGCGTCAAGCTCGACCACGCCACGGCCACGCGCGCCAACGGCCGGCAGACCCTCCACCTGGACGGCTCCTTCCGCTCCCTGCCCGAGCTGGCGGCGCGCGGGGACAACGCCGCGCCGGGCGCCGCCAGCTTCCTGGGCAAGCTCTCCTACCAGGAAGACGGCCGGCGCCTCCGGCTCTCGCGCGTGATTGATCTCGGCGGCGCGGGGCAGCTTCCCGGCTTCGGCGGGAGCGCCGGCGACGCGCTGGCCCAGGGGTTCATGGCCGCGATGTTCAACGGCCACGCCCTGACTTTCCGCGCGCACTTCCCCTCCCAGATCGTCAACGCCAACGCCGCCCGCCTCGACCCGAAAACCGGCACGGTGGAATGGGTTTTTCCCCTCGCTGCCGCCCTGCGCGAGCCGCCGGTGATGACCGTCGAGCTACTGCGCCCCAACCCGCTGGTGCCCTGGCTGGTCGGCGCGCTGCTGCTCGTGCCCGTCGGCTACACGGCGTGGCGGCTCTTTGGAAGGGGGGAGTCGGAAGTGGGCGGTGGGAAGTCAGAGTTGCGGAAAAGAACGCCGACCGGGGAATACTGAACTTCCCACTTCCGCCTTCCCACTTTCCACTTCCGAATGTCCCTCGTTCCCCAGAACCGACTGCTGCTCCTCGTCGGCGCCCTGGTCGTGCCGCTGGCCGTGGCGGGGGCGCTCGTGCCGGGGGCGGGGACGCTGGCGCTGCTGGCGTGCGCGGGGATCTTCCTGTGCGCGGTCGGCGACGCCGCCGGGGCGCTCGGGCGCGGGGCGGAACTGCGCGCGGAGTTTCCCCCCGTGACCCGGCTGGCGAAGGACCGGGCGGGGGAGGTCGCGTTCGTCTTGGTCAACGGGCGTTCCGGCAACCCCGCGCGGCGGCTGCGGCTGGCCCTGCCCCTGCCCGCCGAGTTCGACGCGGCCGACGAGTTGCCGGCCACGGTCCCCGCGGCCGAGGAGCGGTCGGCGTTCGTCTGGGCGGTCACGGCGCGGCGCCGGGGGCGGTTCCCCCTGGAACGGCTGTTCTGGGAGGAGGCGTCGCCGCTCGGGCTCTGGGCGCGGCGGGGGTCGTTCCCGGTCACGGGCGAGGTGCGCGTTTACCCGGACCTGCTGCGCGAGCGCCGGCAGGCCGCGGCGGTGTTCCTCAAACGCGGCGGCATCGGCGGGCACGCCCAGCGGCAGGTCGGGCGCGGGCGGGAGTTCGAGAAGCTGCGCGACTACGTCCCCGGGGACGCCGTGGAGGATATCTCCTGGAAGGCCACCGCGCGCCGCCGCCGGCTGGTTTCCAAGGTGTTCCGCGTCGAGCGCACGCAGGAAGTCTATGTCATCCTCGACCATTCCCGCCTCTCGGCCCGCCCGGCGCCGCGGCCGGACGACCCGCCGGGGGCCGCGGTCTCGTCCCTGGAACGCTGCGTGACGGCGGCGCTGCTGCTCATGCTCGCGGCCGAGCGCCAGGGCGACCTCTTCGGGCTGGTGACGTTCTCCGACCGGGTGGGCAGCTTCCTGCGGGCCGGCAGCGGCCCGGCGCACTTCGACCGTTGCCGGGAGGCCGTCCACGCCCTGGAGCCCGCGCTGGTGTCGCCGGACTTCGAGGATTTGTGCGCCTTCCTGCGCGCCCGCCTGCGCCGCCGCGCCCTGCTCGTTTTCCTGACGGCGCTGGACGACCCGCTGCTGGGGGACCTGTTCACCCGGCACATCGAGATCCTCAGCCGCCAGCACCTGGTCCTGGTCAACACCCTGCGTCCGCCCGGGGTGTCGCCGTTGTTCGAGGAGCGGGACGACGCTCCGGCCGTGGCGAGCACGGCGGACGTTTACGCCCGGCTGGCCGGCCACCTGCAATGGCAGAAGCTGCGGGAACGCGAGAACGTGTTGCGCCAGCGCGGGGTGCGTTTCGCCCTCGTGGACCGCGAGCGGCTGACGGCGCAGTTGATCGGCCAATACGTCAACGTCAAGCAACGGCAGATCCTCTGAAATGCGGCGTGCGGAACGTTGAGAATTTTCGGACAACACGCTCTTTCCTTCACTCCGCACCCCGCATGATCCTCGATCCCGAACGCTTCGCCGCCGCCGAACGCCCGTTCTGGACGGAGCTGGAGAGCACGCTCGACCGGCTCGAGCGCGACGCCGCCGCGCGGCTGGACCTCCCCGGGGCCGAGCGGCTCTACTACCTCTACCAGCGCGCCTGCGCGGACCTCGGGCGCCTGGCCTCCGGTTCGGCGGAACCGCGGTTGCGGCACTACCTGGAGGCGCTCGTGGCCCGGGCTTACGGGGAACTCAACGCCGCCGGGGCGACGGTGAACGAGGAGGGCGCGGGCGACGCGGCGGCCGGCCCGTGGGCGCGGGTGTGGCGCTGGTTCACGGCGGGGTTCCCGCGGGCGGTGCGCCGGCGCTGGCGGGCGGGGGCGACGGCCGTAGCCCTGACGCTCGTCGGCTGCGGCTTCGGCGCGCTGGGCATCGGGATGGATTACGAGGAGGCCAAGGAAACGATCTTGCCGGGACAGTTCTCCCACCTCAACGGCCGGCCCTCCGAGCGCGTCGCCCGGGAGGAAACCG
>CAXTFX010000520.1:0-3467 GCA_964243185.1 uncultured Chthoniobacterales bacterium | reverse complement strand
GCTATCTGGTCGCGGACACGGCCGACGAAGTCCGCCGACTCATCCGCCGGGCGATCCGGGGCGGGGTCCGCGGCCTTCTCCGCGGCGGGGAGCTGCACCCAGAAGGTGGCCCCGCCGCCGGCCTCGTTTTCCAGGCCGATGCGCCCGTCCATCGCCTCGATGAGCCGCTTGGACAACGCGAGGCCCAGGCCGGTGCCGGCCACGGCGGAATCCTCGGCGCCGAGGCGCTCGAAGGGCAGGAACAGCCGGTCGCGCTTTTCCTCCGCGATGCCGGGGCCGTCGTCGGACACCGAGACGCGCCAGGGCCGCGCGGTCGGCGGTCCCCCCGCGGTCGGGGCGTCGTCGTCCTCCCGCGGCCCCGGCGCGCAGGCGACGCGCACGCCGCCGCTGGGGCGGGTGTATGTCACGGCGTGGGACAATGTGTTCAGGAAGACTTGCTTGAGACGCTGGCGGTCGGCGACGACGCGCTGGCCGTTCATCCCGCCGGGGGCGAGCTCCACCGCCACGCCGTGCTGCGCGGCGAGGGGCTGCATCAGGTCCATGACCTCCCCGAGCAGGTCGGCCAGGCCGACGATCTCCGTGGACAGCGGCAGGTGGCCGGCCTCGATGCGCGAGATGTCCAGCACCTCGTTGATGAGGTCGAGCAGGTGGCGGCCGGCCTTGACGACGTGGCCGGCGCGGTCCCGGGCCACGCCGGGGGTGCTCTGCATCTCCATGAGCTGGCCGAAGCCGAGGATGGCGTTGAGGGGGGTCCTCAGCTCGTGGCTCATACGGCTCAGGAACTCGCTCTTGGCCCGGTCGGCGGATTCGGCGGCCTCCTTGGCGCGGTGGAGGATCTCCTCCGTGCGCTTGCGCTCGGTGATGTCGCGCTGGACGGAGACCCAGTGGGTGAACCAGCCCCGGTCGTTCTTCACGGGGACGATGTTGAGCTCGACCCAGAACTCGGAACCGTCCTTGCGGTAGTTGAGCACCTCGACCCGCACGGGTTTCCAGCGTTCCAGGGCGCGGCGGATCTTGGCCTTGGATTCTTCCAACGTCCCCGGCCCCTGGAGGATGCGCGGGGTCTGGCCGATGATCTCGGCCAGGGTGTAGCCGGTAGACTTCAGGAAGGAGCGGTTGGCGTAGATGATGCGGGGGCCAGGCAGGTTGAAGGGCTCGGCCTCGGTGATGAGGATGGCGTCGTTGGCGTGGTCCACGGAGGATTCCAGCATCCGCATCCGGTCGTCGGCCTGGCGGCGGGCGGAGATGTCGCGCAGGGTCACGGTGAACTGCGGCATCCCGTCCACCGGGATGCGGGCGACGGAAAGCTCGCAGAGCACGAGGTGGCCGTGGGCGTGGCGGCCGGGCAGCTCCACCCGGCGGTCGAGCGCCCCGTTCTCCCCGGCCGTCAGGTAGGCGGGCAGGGTGCCGGGGGCGGGGGCGGCGCCCTCGCGGCCGTGGGCGTCGAGGCTGCGGGGCAGGAGGACCTCGTGGACGCGCTGGCCGCGCAGGGCGGCGCGCTCGTGGCCGAAGGTGCGTTCGGCGGCCCGGTTCACGTCCAGGATGGTGCCCTCGTGGTCAATGGTGAGCATCCCGTCGGGCACCGTTTCCAGGATGGCGGCGTGGCGCCGCTCGCTCTGGCGCAGGGCGTCCTCGTCGGCCGTGCGGTCCAGGGCGCAGGCGAGGACGTTGGCCACGGCCTGCACGAAGGAAACGTCCTCCGGCAGGAAGCGCCGGCGCCGGGTCGTCTGCACGCAGAGCGTCCCCCAGACCCGCGTGTTGCCGTGCAGCACGACGGACAACCCGCTGACGGCCGCCTGCGCCGCGATGGGCGCGGGGGCCGGGAACCGCCGCTCGTTGGCGTAATCCTCCACCAGCAGGGGCCGGCGCTGGAGCAGGGCGAACCCGGCCTGCGACCCGGCGCCCGCGCCCAGGACCTCCCCGACGACCCCTTCGCGCCAGCCGGACGCGGCGCGCACGGAGAGGCCGCCGCCCTCGGGCAGCGACTCGGACACCGTGCACTGCTCGGCCCGCAGGTGCCGGGCGACGATGTGGCTGGCCTCGCGCAACAGGGTTTCCGTCTCGGCGCCCTCCAGGGCGCGCTGGCCGAGGGCGGCGACGGCCGCGGACTGCTGGCCGCGCTCGCGCAGGATGGCCTCCGCCGCCCGGCGGACCGTCACGTCCAGGAACAACCCGTCCCAGAGCGTCCCGCCGTCCGCCTGCCGCTCCGGGCGGGCGGCGGCCTGCACGCCGCGCTCCGTGCCGTCCGGCCGGCGGATGCGACCCTCCCAGGCCAGGGGCGTGAGCATCTGCGCGCTTTCCACCACGGCGCGGCGGAAATCGGCCGCCTCCTCCGGGTGGATGGTCGCCCAGAGCGTGTTCGCCTCCTCGCAAACCGCCCCGGCGTCCACGCCGAAGAGCTCGCGGCAGCCGTCGGAGGCGTAGGTGAACGACTCCGCGCCGGTGCCCGCGTGGCGCAGGAGCTGGAACACCATGCCGGGCACGTTGGCCGCCATCCGCGCGAAGCGGAGCTGGCTCTGGCGCACGGCTTCCAGGGCCTCGACGCGCACCGTCACGTCGGACTGGAGGCCGACGAAGTTGGTGAGCTGGCCGGCGTCGTCGTGGACGGGGTTGAGGATCAGCTCGTTCCAGAAGCGGGTGCCGTCCTTCTTGTAGTTCAACACCAGCCCCTTGTAAGGCTTCCCCGCCGCCACCGCCTCGCGGATGGCGCGGACGGTGCGGGGATCGGACTCCGGCCCCTGGAGGAAGCGGCAGTTCTGGCCCACGATCTCCGCGTGGCCGTAGCCCGTGACCTGCGTGAACCCGGTGTTGCAGAAGATGACCGGGGCGTTCGGCTGGGTCGGGTCCGAGATGAGGATGCCCGTCTGCGAGCTTTCCACCGCCGCGGCCAACCGGCGGCTCTCGCGGAGGGTTTCCGCCAGCTCCGCCCGCAGCGCCGCGAGCTCCCCGTCACGCCGCCGCAACTCCCGGGCGTGGCCGACGCCGGCCGCTTCCAGGGCTCGCGCCCGTTCCCCGGCCGCCCGGCGGTCGGCCTCCCGCGCGGCCCGCTCCGTGAACAAGCCCTCCTCCACCCGGGCCAGCTCGGCGGTGCGCGCGGAGAGCTGACGCTCCCCCTCCCCCGCAGACGCCAGGCCCGCCCCCTCACCCCCGCGGCGCCCGGCCACGTCCTCCAGGCTGACGACCGCGCCCCGGCCCGGTCCCAGGCTCCGGGTGCGGGTGAGCACCGCGCGCCCCTCGCCGAGGGTGATCTCCGTTTCCCCGTCGGTCCCGGCGTCGCCCAGCAACGCGCGGCCGAGCGTCGGCTCGAACCAGCCTTCTTGATGGGACCCCAGGCCCGCCGCGGCGAACAGGTCGCGGGCGCCCGCGCTGCAAACCGTCCGGGCGCCCGTGGCGTCCACGGCCACCAACGGCGCGGGGGCGGCGGCGAGCACCGCGCGCAGGAACGCCGCCTCCGCGTCTTCCCGGCC
>CAXTFX010000519.1:0-3471 GCA_964243185.1 uncultured Chthoniobacterales bacterium | reverse complement strand
CGCAGGGCGCCCTCGACGAGCCACAACCCGATGAACAACCAGATCAACCGGCGGATCCGGCGCAGCGCGCGGTCCACCGGGACGGCGGGGACCGGCACGGCAACCACCGTCGCCCCGGCGGGCGTCGGGGCGGAGAGCGAGGGAACAATCGTCATCGGAGCAAGGGGCGCGGCAGGAAAGTTTACCCCACGCCTGTAGCAAACCGCGGACCGCTCCCGTCGCGCGGCCGGCGACGCCGCCTAACCGCCGCCGTTTACCGCGTGGACCAGGCGTTGGCGGTAATCTTCCCAGCGCAACGCCGCCGCCCGCGCCAGCGCCGCGCGCTGCATCGCCCGCAGCCGCGCCGGGTCGGCCGCCAGGCGCTCCAGCCGTTCGGCGATGCACCCGGCCGAGCGCACGGGCACGACGAAACCCTCCGCCCCGTCCGCCGTGAGCAGGTCGGGCAACGCCGTGTGCGCCGTGGCGATCACCGGCAGGCCGCGCGAAAACGCCTCGGGGATCACCAGTCCAAACCCCTCGAACAGCGACGGAAACACCAGCACGTCCGCCCGCGCCATCTCGGCGAGCACCCCGGCATGGGGCAGGCTGGGAACCCAGCGGTGCGCCCGGGTCGCCGCCTCCAGCGGGGCGCAACCCTCGACCGTTTTCATCCCGAGCAGGGTCAGCTCGACCCGGCGCGGACCGAGGATTTCCACCGCCTTGAGCAGGTAGCTCAGCCCCTTGCGCTGCCCGAGCGAGCCGGCGAAAAGCACGCGCAGGCGCTGACCGTCCCCGCGGCCGTTGCCCAGGGCCGACGCCGCTTCGGGCACCGGCACGGGCGCGCCGTAGGGGATGACGTGCACGCGCGCCGGGCGGATCCCGGCGGGCGCGTGCTCGCGCAAGGTGCGCTCCGTGAACCGGCTGGCCACGAACACGACGTCCGCCCCGGCCAGCTCGGCGTCCTTGCGCGCGAGTTTGGCGCCCGAGTCCCCCCGGCCCGTGAGCGTGGGCGCCCAGGCGGGTTCCCGCCCGGCCTCCTCCGCGAAGACGGCCTGCGCGGCGCGCCAGTAGCCGATGGGCAGGTCGTAGAACCGTTGCCAGCCCCGCTCCGCCGCCGCCCGGAAGGTCGCCGCGGCGCCGTCCTCGTAGGCATACACGGCCCCGACCTTTGAATTCTGGGGCAGCCGGCGCACCCGCCGGGCGACGGCCCGGTCAAACGCGCCGAACACGGCGTCCACGCTGAACGGCCCGGTCTCGTGCCGGGTCAGGGACCGGCGCCACGCCCCCGGCAGCCGCGCCGCCAGGTGCCGCCCGGCCTCCCGCCACGCCGCCGCCGTGCGCGTCCGCGCCTGGACCGCGGGGGTGAACGCCCGCCGGGCCAGACTCTCCGCGAGCCGGGCGGGCAGCCGCCGGGCCAGGGCGCCGTCCGGGTTCCACGCCAGGCACGTCCAGAACTCCGCGAGCTCCCCGGCGTCCGCGAACGCCTGCGTGGCGTGGCGCACGTTGGCGTTTCCGAGGGGATGGGCGACGAGGATCATGGACCGGGGTGGCGCGGGAATTTCCGGCGGTCCCGGACCCGCTCGAAAATCTTCAGGTAGCGCTCCGCGATCCGCCGGGGCGAATGACGCTCCAGGTGCGCGGGCGCCGCGGCGGCCACCGCGGCGCGCAGGGTCTCGTCCGTCAACGCCCGGCGGAGGGCGGCGGCCAGCGCGGGGGCGTCGTGGTTGGGGAACAGCAGCCCGCAGGGTCCCACGCTGTCGGCCAACCCGCCGAGGTTGGAGCCGACCACGATGCAGCCGCACGCCGCGCCCTCCAGCGCGACCACCCCGAAGGGCTCCGCCAGCCGCGAGGGCACCACGAGCACCCGGTGGGCGTTGAGGCAGCGCACCAGGTCCTCGCCCGTCTTCGGGCCGACAAACTCCACCTGCTCCCCGTGGCTGAGGGCGTAAGCTTCCAGCGCTCCCCGCTCCGGGCCGTCCCCGATCACCGTCAACGCGGGCGCCAGACCGCTCTCGCGCTTCAGGAGGTCCAGGGCTTCGAGCAACAGGTCCACGCCCTTGTCCGACACCAGCCGGCCGAGGAAGGCCAGCGGCCGGTCGCGGGACACGTCCGGCCGCAAGCCGAAGAGGTTCGCCTGGTAGGGGTTGCCGATGACCTCGGCAGGGACGGCCAGGGGCTCGGCGACCGCGCGGGAGATCGCCACGGGCGAGCCGAAGCGGATGAGGAACATCTTCAACCGATCCTGCCACCCGGTGGTCCCGTCCGTGCGCGTCAGCCACGTCTGGTGGGCGACGATCCACGGCCGGCGCACCAGCAACAGCGGCCAGAGGGTTTGCAGGGAAATGTTGTTCTGGAAGAACACGTCGCACCAGCGCGTCAATTCCAGGAGCGTCTCTGCCCGGGGTCGGCGGCAGACGGGGAACCGGAACATCTGCCCGTCGTCGCTGGCGCGCCCGTCCACCTCCGCGGGCGTGGAGGTGACGAGGCGGACCTGGTGCCCCAGGGCCAGGAACTCCTCGGCCAACACGCGCGCGACGGTTTCCAGGCCGCCGATGCTCGGGTAAAAGGCGTGCGTGAGCAGGAGGATCTTCATCGGGAAAACGCCGCCCGGAACACCGTCCGCACCTTCCGCACCGGGGTCAGCGCGTCGCGCCGGACGTTGCAGGCCAGCGCGCGGCGCAGAACCAGCGGGGGAACGCCCGGCCCGTTGACGCCGTGCTCGACGGAACAGGCCGACTCGTAGCCGGCCTCGGCAACGAGCGCGCGCACCCGCTCGTCCTGGTCGCCGTAGGGATAGCAAAAATGGCGCACCGGCACGCCGAAGCGGTCCTCGAGCCGACGTTTGGAATCGAAGATTTCCGCCCGCGCCCGCCCCGGGGCGAGCTGCGTCAGGCGCGGGTGGGTCAGGGTGTGCGCGCCGATGTCCTGCCCGGCCGCCAGCCAGTCGCGCACCTCCGCGTCGTCCATCAGCGGCAGGGGCGGCTCGCCGATGGCCCGGTCCCACTCGTCCTCCCCCCCCAGCCGGTCGGCCACCAGGAACATCGTGGCCCGGACCCCCCGGGCCCGCAGCGCGGGCAGCGCGTGGTCGGAGGCGTTGCGGAACCCGTCGTCAAACGTCACGCAGAAACCCGTCCGCCCGGCGTCCGCCGCGCCGGGCACCCCGGCCAGCGGCACGTTCGCCAACCCCGCCCCGAGCAGCTCGCCTAGGTGCCGGTCGAATCCGCGGGGCGTGACGTAGAGGAACGGCAGGTTCGTCGCCAGCGGGGCGCGCGCGATCTTGTGATACATCAGCACGAGCACGCCGCCGCCCGCCAGGAGGTCGCCGTCGGTGCGGAGGGAGCGGAAGCAGGGGAGCATGGGAACGCCTAACCCGCCGCCCACCGCCCGCAACCCGCATCTGACGGGCCCTCACCGCGTCCACCCCGCGTAAACCTCCTCCAGCCGCCGCACGCTCTCGGCGGTCACGGGCGGGGCCTCGCGCGGCAGCCGCTT
>CAXTFX010000518.1:0-3481 GCA_964243185.1 uncultured Chthoniobacterales bacterium | reverse complement strand
TCATCGCGCGCGGGTCGAGGTCGAAGTTCAACCGGCCCAGCAGCTCCCGCGTCATCGCGTCCAGCCGCGGGCGGTTGACGAACACGCCCAGGTGCTTGGGCTCGCGGCCGAGGAAGATGTTCTCGGCCACGTCCATGTCGAGCACGGGGCTCAACTCCTGGGTGATGATGGCGATGCCCTGCGCGAGCGCCTGCTTGGGCGTGGCGAAGTGGACCTCCCGCCCGCGCAGGAACACCCTGCCGTCGTCGCGAGCCAGCAACCCCATGAGAATGCTCAACAGTGTGCTCTTGCCGGCGCCGTTGACCCCACAAAGGGCGTGGACGGAGCCGTGCCGCAGCCGGAAGTCCGCCCCGCCCAGGGCCGGCACGCCGCCGAAGCGTTTCCAGATGCCGCGGGCCTCCAGCAGGAAACCGGCTGGGTCCACGGCGGTTTCGCGCGCAGAGGCGGCGGCGGGGGGAAGGGTCGTCATCCGGGTGCGGCGGGGGTTCAGGTGGACGTGAAGCCGCCGTCAATGGGCAGGGTGACGCCGTGGATCATCGCCGCGGCGTCGGAGAGCAGGTAGCAGACGACGTCCGCGCAGTCTTCCAACTCGGCGAACCGGCCCAGCGAGATGCGGGCGAGCATCGGGGCGCCCTTGGCCGGGTCCTCCCACGCGCGGCGTCCCATCGGGGTCATTACCACGGTCGGGTTGACCGCGTTGACGCGGATGCCGTGCGGGCCCAGCTCCAGGGCCATCACGCGGGTGAGTTGGTCCAGGGCGCCCTTGGACGCGCAGTAGCTCGCGTGGTCGCGCAGGGCGATGGAGGAGGCGATGCTCGAGACGTTGACGATGCTCCCGCCGCGCCCCCGTTGGACCA
The DNA here is from genome assembly GCA_964243185.1 of uncultured Chthoniobacterales bacterium. Lineage (GTDB taxonomy): Bacteria > Verrucomicrobiota > Verrucomicrobiia > Chthoniobacterales > SZAS-18 > CAXTFX01. The sequence goes on along the minus strand of CAXTFX010000518.1, from coordinate 2,624 downwards.
TGCCGGCGGCGACGACCTGGCTGACGACCATGACGGCGCGGACGTTGACGGCCATCGTCCGGTCCAGCGCCTCCGGCGTGGTTTCCAGGAACGGCTGGAGCACGGCGATGCCGGCGTTGTTGACCAGCAGGTCCACCTCGCCGGCCCGTTCCGCCGCCGCCCGGGTCGCGTCGGCGTCGGTCAGGTCCACCGCGAGCGTTTCGCAGTCCACCTCCTCGTGCAAGGACGCCAGGTCAGCCGGGTCCCGGCTCAGGGCGACGACCCGCGCGCCGTGCGAGGCCAGGGTCTTGGCGATCTGGCGGCCGATGCCCTTGCCGGCGCCCGTGACCAGGGCGCGCCTGCCTGTGAAATCCAGCTTCATCGCGGGGGGACAAGTAACCGGACACCTTGGCGCTCCGCTATTTGCTGTCGCCCCACAGGCCGTAGGTCTTCGTTTCCGGGGCGTCAATGTTCGCCTTGGTGATGAGCAGGTTCGGGTAGTAAACGCGCTTCTCGATGGTCTTGCCGGCCTTGACGTCCGTGGCGAAGTCCACCGCCCGGGAGGCCATCTTCACGGGGTTCTGGGAGATGGTGGCGTCAATCTTTTCGTCGCGGATGGCCTGGAGGGCCTGCGCGGTGCCGTCAATGCCGATGATGACGACGTGGCCCGGGTCGCCCATCGGCCGGAACCGCTTGGTGGATTCCAGGGCCTTGAGCGCGCCGACCGCGTTGTCGTCGTTGGCGCAGAAGATGGCGTCAATCTTGGCGTTGGCCTGGAGGATGTTCATCGTCAGATTGAGCGCCTTCTCCTGGTCAAAGTCCGCCGCCTGGCTGGAGACGAGCTTGATATCCGGGTATTTCTTGAGTCCTTCCATGAAGCCCTGCTCGCGGCTCTCGGCGGCGGTCGTGCCGCGCAACCCTTGAAGGTTGACCACGTTGCCCTTGGCGCTGCCGTAGCGCTCCTTAAGCTTGCCGGCGATGAAGTCGGCGCCCTTGCGGCCGAGCTCGACGTTGTCGGTTTCGATGAACGACGCCAGTTCACCGCCGTCGGAGCCGCGGTCCAGGGCGATGACGGGGATGTTCGCCGCGTTGGCCTTTTTCACCGCCGGAACGACGGCCTTGGCGTTGATCGGGCAGATGATGAGCACATCCACCTTCTTGGTGATGAGGTCCTCCATCTGGTTGATCTGCGTGGCCATGTCACCCTGGGCGTTGGGCGCGACGATGTTGTAGCCCAGTTCCCCGGCGCGGGAGCGGGCGCCGCGGTCCATGCCGACGAAGAACGGATTGCTCAGGGTCGGCACCGAGACGCCGATGGTGAGTTTCTTGCCCGCGGCCTCCTGGGCGTGGAGGAGCGACGGGTGGACGGCGGGGAACGCCAGAGCCGTGACGGCGGTGGCCAGGAGGGTGCGGAGGGCGAAGCGGCGGGTGGTGCGCATGGGTTGGGGGGATGTGGGGGAGAACTTCGGGGTCTGCAAACGCCCCGCGGGCCGGCGAGCCGCGCGACGGGGCGCAGCCCATGCGGCCGGTGGAGCGCCGGCAGGACGGGGGATGTCTGGGGGAACCGCGCCCGACCGGAAGTGGATTTCCCGTCGGGTGGGCGGTTGGGGTAAACGATTAACGGGATTTCCGCGGGGCTGACAAATGTTGAATCAAAAAATCTTTTGTCGGAGGCCGCGGTCGGTTCACCGCAGCATGGCGGCGACGTTGCCGCCGTCCACGGTCGTGACGCTCCCCGTCGTGCGTCGCGCGAGGGCCTGGTGGACGAAAGCCTGCGCGACGTCCCCGGCCGTGACCTCCTCGCCCAGGAGGTTGCCCGCCAGGTAGTCGGCCTCGCTCAACCCGCGGGCGCGGGCGCGGGTGGCGATCAGGTCGTCGGTGAGCAGGCCGCTGCGGATGCGGTCGGCGTTGACGGCGTTGACGCGGATGCCGTCGCGGCCGTGCTCCAGGGCGTATTGGCGCGCGAGGGCGAGGGTGGCGGCCTTCGGGATGCCGTAGGCCCCGAAGTCCGGGCCGGGGTTGACGGCCTGCTTGGAGATGTTGAACAGCAGAGCCCCGCCGGTCCCCTGGGCGCGCAGGACCCGCACGGCGTTCTGCGCGACGTGCTGGTGGGCGAAGAAGTTCAACTCAAAGGAGCGGCGCAGCGTTTCGTCCGGCAAGGTCGCCATCGGCCCGCTCCAGGCCGCGCCGGCGTTCGAGACGACCACGTCCACGCCGCCGAAGGTTTCGCACGCCCGGTCGAAGGCCGCGCGCACCGCCGCGGGGTCCGTCACGTCACCCGCCACGCCCAGGGCGCGGGCATTCACTGCGTTCGCCGCGTCCGCGACCCGCTGGTCGTCCAAGTCCAGGAGCACGACCTCCGCGCCCTCCGCGGCGAACGCGCGCGCCGTGGCCCGGCCGATGGCTCCCGCGCCGCCGGTCACGAGCAGGATTTGGCGCGCCAGGGGTTTTTCCGCGCCGCGGCCGCCGAGCTTGGCCTGCTCCAGCGACCAGTATTCCATGTCGAACTGGTCGCTCTCGCCGATGGGCTCGAAGCGGCCGACGCGCTCGGCGTGGAGCACGGTTTCCACCCAGGTCTCGGCGAGGTCCGCCACGACCGCGGCGTCCCGGGCGCTCGGCCCGACGCCGAAGAGCCCCAACCCGGG
>CAXTFX010000517.1:0-3487 GCA_964243185.1 uncultured Chthoniobacterales bacterium | reverse complement strand
AGAAGCGGCTGCTCTCCCTGGCCAACCAGGAGAACAAACAGGTGGCGCAAGAGGCCGCACAGACAGCCGCGCAGCAGGCGGCAAGTTGAGAGTAAGGACCAGGTTTTGTGTGAGAACTCCCCTCGCGTCGGGGAGGGACCCGCTCCGTGAGCCAGGGTCCGCGTCCTTCGCCAAAGACGCCGTAGCCGCAAGGCCGCGGACCCGACCGAGCGGGTCCCTCCCGGCCTGAAAACGAGCCCTCAGACCGAACCTAGCAGAGAGTCGCGGCCGGCGGTTATAGACCGCCGTGACAGGCCGGCTCGGGCAAACGAAAATCACCCCAAGCGCCAACCACTTTTTTCCTGCCTTTCTTTCGCGTGTTTCGCGGGCACTTCTTTCTACCTTCCCCATGAAACCCGGCTTTATCGACAAGCTCCTCCAGCGCCTCGGGCGGCTGCGGCCGGAGGAGGTGCAGCGGCAGGTCCTGCGGCTGGTCCGGGAAAAAGGGTTCCTGGAGACCATCTTTAACACCATCCAGGAGGGCATCATCGTCACCGACCTCGCCGGCCGCATCGTCTATCTCAACGCCGCCGCGGCGGACTTCTTCGCCCTGGACCACGAGGCTTCCCTCGGCAAACCCCTCGCCGACCGGGTGCGCGGGCTGGAGTGGGACACGCTGGTTTCCCCGCGCGACGGCCAGCCGCCGGGCGGCAAGACCGTCAGCCGGGACATGGAGGTGTTCTACCCCGTCAACCGTTACCTGAACTTCTACGTCGTCCCGCTCAACCTGGAGGACGGCCGCCGCGCCGGGCCGGCGGTGGAAGAGCAGTTCGGCTACGCGATGATCGTGCGCGACATCACCGAGAGCCGCCGCTCCGCCCAGGAAACCCTCGAGAGCGAGCGGCTCAACGCCCTGACCCTGCTCGCTGCGGGCGTGGCGCACGAGATTGGCAACCCGCTGAACTCGTTGACCATCCACCTTCAACTCATGGAGCGCCGCCTGCGTAAGCTCCCCCCCGAGGCCGCCCGCGAGCGCGCCGACCTGGAGGAGAGCGTGCGCGTGGCGCGGGAGGAGATCCGCCGGCTGGACTTCATCGTCTCCCAGTTCCTGCGCGCCATCCGCCCGCAGGGGCTCACGACCCGGCGGGAGAACGTCAACGACGTGGTGCGCGAGTCCGTGTCGTTCCTGGAGATGGAGATCCGGGACCGCGACATCCTCGTGGAAACGGACCTCGCCGAGGGCCTGCCGTTGCTCGAGATTGACCACGACCAGATCAAGCAGGCGTTCTACAACATCATCCGCAACGCCTTCCAGGCCATGAAAACGGGCGGCATCCTGCGTATCACGACCGGGCTGGAGCGCGAGTTCGTCGAGGTCGTATTCACCGACACCGGCGGGGGCATTTCCCCGGAGAGCATGGGCCGGGTGTTCGAGCCCTACTGGACGACCAAGAGCGAGGGCACCGGCCTGGGCCTGCTGATCGTCCGCCGCATCGTCCGCGCGCACGGCGGCGAGATCGGCCTGCAAAGCGACGCCGGCCGCGGGCTGACGTTTACCGTCCGCCTGCCGCACGGCGACCGCCGGGTGCGGATGCTGGCGTTGAGCGAGGGCAGCGCGCCGGACGGGGAGCCACCGGCCGCCGGCTAACCCTCCCGCAACGCCGCCAGCGCCTCGAAGAACGACGGGAACCGCGGCGCCCAGCCCGTCGCCGCCCGGAGCCGGGCGTTGGACACCCGCTTGGAGGTCCAGCCGCGCTTGCGGTTCACGTCCGGCGGCCCGTGCGGCGGCAGCGGGCGGCCGAGGCGTTCGCTCAGGCCCTGGTAAACGGCCAACTGCGTCAACGGCGTGTCGTCGGCGACGTTGAACGGCCCCCGCGGCGCGCCGGGTTGCGCGAGGCGGACCAGGGCGTCAGCCGCATCGTCGCGGTGGACCTGGTTGAGCCAACGGTTGCCGTCGCCCTCGATCACCGCCTCCCCGGCGAGGAACTTCCGCAACAACACCGAGCGCCCCGGCCCGTAGAGGCCGGCCAGGCGGGCGACCGTGCCCCCGTGACCGAGGCAGGCGGCCTCCGTCGCCCGCAGGACGCGGCCCGTTTCCCGGTCCGGCTCCGCGAGGCTGCTCTCGTCCACCCAGCCGCCGTCCGTCTGCGCGTAAACGCTGGTGCTGCTGGTGAACAGATGGTGGGCGGCAGGGTATTGCGCCCACAAGTTGCGGTGGCCCAACTCGTAAACGCAGCGGTAAGCCTCCGCCCCGCCGCCCCGGCCGGCGGTGACGCATTGCAGGACCACCTCCGGCGTGGTCCCCCACGCGTGGTCGCGATCCGCCGCGGCGCCGACATCATCAACTTCCGATACGTCGTGCGCCTCGACCGGGTAAGATTTTCGTGCCGCCAGCGCGGCGGCCGTCTCCGGCGAATGCGTCCAGCCCGTCACACCCCAACCTGCCGCGTGCAGCCGGTCCGCGACGGCCTCCCCCAGGAACCCACAACCGACGACGAGCGCGCGCATCTCGGACGGAGAATCTAGTGCGGGTCCGCCCCGGCCATCACGGACGGCTGCGGGGATACGACCGTTTCTCCTGCCGCGCCCGGGGAGACGACGGTCGGCACCTCCAGTTCGGGCTCTGGTTCTTGCGACTTCGTCTCCCGCCGCGCTGGCTTCCCGTTCACCCGCCCCAGCCCGCACCGGTGCGCCGCGGCTTCCACCAGGTCGGCCACGCGCAGTTTCAGCCGGAAGGCCCGGTAGGAAAGGTAGGCCAGGAACAGCGCGTAACCCGCCAGCAGCCACCATTCCTCCCGCCGGAGGAACCACTCGCGGTAGAGCAGCGCCCCGGCGAGCAGCACGTTGACCAGCACCGTCACCGTCACCGGCCAGGCCCGCAGGCGCACGCGCGTCAGGCACTTCGGGCCGCCGTGGTATTCCGTCACCGTGCGGAGGCGCACGATCCACCAGAAGTTGCCGTAAACCTGCACGTCCCAGTTCTTCCAACCCGTGTCAATGCTGTAGCGCCAACCCTCCGCTTCCAGCGACCGGGCCACCTCCGTCAACAGCGCCTCGCGGCCCTGCCCGGTTTCGTTCCAATAGCGCCGGTTGCCCACGCTGCGCGTCCGGCCGGGCCCGAGCTCATAGGGGTGCGGCGCCGTGATGACGCTCTGCGGCGTCCGCTTGTATTTCATCCACGTTGCATACCGCGCCCAGCCGCGGAACAACGGTTGGGTAAACGCCAGCAGCATCACCAGGATCCGCGCCGGGATGGTGTCGAACTTGGCCTCTAAACGCGCATGGATCATATACGACAACGCCACCGCGAACGTGCCGCCCAGCATGAGATAAGGCACGATCCGCAGCGCCGGCAGCGGGATGGACAACGCGAAGATCGCCAGCGTCAACACGAACCATTCAACGCTGCTCACGTAGTCCGCGATCTCCGAGCGCGGCGTCGGGTAAATGCTCTGGAACAACCCCTGCCCGAACACCCCGTGATAAATGACCGGCCGGTTCATCAACC
>CAXTFX010000516.1:0-3499 GCA_964243185.1 uncultured Chthoniobacterales bacterium | reverse complement strand
GCCCTGGAGCGTGTCGGCGGGGTGACGCGCGGCGAACCTGCCGAGTTCCCCGAGCAGTTGCGCCACCCAGAACAGTCCGCTGGCGGCGTCGGTGAAAAACTTGGTGGACACCACCGACAGCCGCGTGCGACCCGCGGGCGCGGCGTGCGCCCCGACCCCGAGCAGCATCTCCGCGTCCACCCGCGGCGCGTCGCCCGCGGCCAGCATCCAGCCCTGGTGGTGGCGGAAGTTTTCCAGGTCCTGGACGACTTTCTTAAACCCTTTGGTGTCCAGGTGGCCGATGGCCGCCACGAGGCTGGCGTCCTCGTCGGCGATGAAGCCGATGAGCCGTTCCAGGGAGGGCTCCCCCTCCGGCTCCAACTGCGCGAGCACGTCGAGCGCCCGGCCGAGGATCGTCAGGCGGGAGGCCGTCGGGCCGGGCGCCCGGTAGCCGAGCATGGCCCCGAGCGAAGACGCCGCGGTGCGGGTGACGATCTCGCGTTCGGCGGCGGGCAGCGCCCCGGCCCCGCGCGGCAGGAGCGCGATCCCCAGCGGCCGCCCCGCCCCGCCGGTGGCGTCGCCCGGGGTGAAGAGTTGCACGTCGGTCCGCTCCCGCAGCCGCGCGCGGCGGGTTTCCGCCTCGGCGTCAAAGCCTTCCGAGCCCAACAGGGGAACGGCCCAGCTCTCCGCCCGCGCGTAGGAGGCGAGGTCACCCTTGCGGTCCAGCAGGATGGCGGGCACCCCGCGCAGGAGCAGTTCCTCGACCAGGGCCAGGGCCAGCGTGGTCTTGCCGCTGCCCGCGCTGCCCAGGAAGGCGGCGTGCCGGGTGAGGTCGTGAACGGGCAGGAGCACCGGGCGGGAAACCGTTTCCCGCGTGCGCCCGAGCAGGAGCGGGCCGGAGGCGGAAAGCAGGGATTCGGGCGGGTGGTTGTCCGCGGGTGGTGACGCGGGCGGCAGGTTCTCCGGCGGCGGCGGGACCCCGACCGGCGCCTCCTCCGGCGGGCGCGGTTTCGAGGGTGCGGGGGGCGGCAGCTTGTCCAACAGCAGCAGCGCCCGCAACCCCGGCAGTCGGCCGAAAGGCTGTTCGGCGATCCGCCAGACCATCACCCCGGGGTCCGTGCCGTGCGCCCGCAGGAACTCCCGCAGCGCCCCCAGCGCCCGCCAGTCGGCATCCCCCACGACCACGCGCCAGCCGCCGGCCTTCACCAGCGCGCCCATCTGCTCAGCCAGCTTCGTCCTCGGCCCGCCGGGGAACGCCGAGCCGCGCACCGGGACGGCGGCGCGGCCGGGGCCGGCGAGGGTCGTCAACTCCGTGAGCTGCCGGGCGAGTTGGCCGCCCACGGACCGCCCCTGGCAAAGCCCCGCCACCCAGCGCCGGGCCGCCGTGTCCGCGAGCGCGGCCGGCGCGTCAATCTCCACGAACCGCCCCTGCGCCCGCGCGCCGAACTCCCCCCGGCCGGCCAGTTCCGCGTTGCACGCGCCGATGGCCCACGCCAGCAACTCGGCCAGGGCCGCGTCGTCTTCCGGCGGGGGCGCGGTGCGCGCGGCGAGGAAATCGTTCCAACGCGCTTCCGTCTCCTGCACCGCCGGGTCCACGGGAGCCGGCGGGGGAACGACCACTCCCCCCGCGCCACCGCTTTCGCCGCTCCCCGCCGGGGTCTTCCCGGCGACGCCCCCGCCCGACCCGGGGAGCAACCGGGGCGGCTCACCCGTCAGCACGCTCCGTTCGCGGGCCGCCCGGCAGTTCGCCAGCACGTCGCGCACCCGCAGCGCGGCGAGGCCGGACACCTCCGCCGGGTGGAACGGGAACACCGGCTCCTCCGGTCGGAACGCCACGTCCGCCGCCTCGTAGATGAACTCCAGCCGGCGGCTGACGATGGCCGCCACCTGCGCCGGGTCGCACTCCGGCTGCAGGGTCACGGGCTGCGGTTCCTCCGTCTCGAAGCGGTCCAGCAGGGTGCGGCCGAGCGTGCCCCGCAGGATGTCCCAATAATCGCTCAGGCAGGCCGCGACCACCACGGCCGCCGGGTTGGGGTCCGCGATGGCCCGCACCGCTTTCATGGCATTGAGGAACCGCCCCTTCGCCTCCTCCCCCGGCTGCCAGGCGTCCTCCATCTGGTCCAGGCAGAGCACGAACGCCCCGCCCGCCGGGGCCGCCAGGGACATCAACCGGCCCAGGGCTGCCAGCATCTTCTCCGGCTCGTCCTCCCCCGGCCGCGGGGGGAGGTCTCCGATGAATTCGCTGTCGTAGCTCGTCATCGCCTGGCAGCGCAGATACATCATCACGCGCCGGGAAAAGGCCGGCTCCTGGCGCTGGAGGAACAGCAGCGCGCGCAGCACGTTGGTGTCCGCCTGCGCCCGGACGAACGCCGGCTGGTCGAGCAGCGCCTCGGCGATGTTCACGACCAGTTGCGTCGCCCCGTCGTGCTCGCCCTCCCGCAAAGCCTTCACCTGGTCCGCCGGCGCGGCGGGGTGCCCGGCCAGCGCGTCGGAGAGCCGTTGCAGCCCGCTCTCCTCCGCCCCGCTCGCGAGGTCGTAGGGCTCCCCCAGCGAGTCCATGACCTTGTCGAGCACGTAGCGGGCGTAGTTGGCCGCGTTCGCGGTCATTTGCAGATACGCGAACCAGCCCCGCCGCCCGCCGTGAACGTGCTGGCGAAAGGCCCGCATCAGGTGCGTCTTCCCCGCGCCGGACTCCCCGCGCAGCAGGAAAATGCGCCCGCCCCCGCCGCCGGCCCCGCCCGCCGCCCGCGCGACCGTGCGAGCGAAAACCTCCCGCGCCTCCGCGTGGACTTCCTCCACGTCGAACAGGTCCGCCCGCCAGACGTCGTGCGTGGAAACGACGCCGTGAAACACCTCGGCTCCGCCGGCGCTGCGGAAGGCGGCCCAGCGCGGCTCCTCCGGGGCGAGCACAGGTTCAGGAGGCGCGGGGGAAGGGATCGGGGCGGTCATGGCAAGCGGAGAAAGTGAAACGTGGCGTTCAGGTAACGCACCTCCGAGCCGGCCACGTCCGCCGGGTCGAAGGCTTCCGTCAGGTCCGCCCGCGCCAGCCCGAGCAACCCGGCGGCGTGCGCCCGCCCGAGCCGCTCCTTGAACGCGGCCTCCTCCCCCGCACCCGCCCGCCCGGCCGCCAGCAGCGCGCGCCAGACGTGGACGAGGAAGATCTTGTGCTCCCCGAAACGCCCCGAGGGGACGCCCCGGGCCGTTTCCCGCACCACCGCCGCGAACCCCGGCAGGTCCTCCGGCAACCGGGCGCCTTCGCTCGCGGCCGGTGCGTCCGCCGGGGGCGCGGCGGGGTCGTCGGGTCGTTCCGGCCCCGCCATCCCCCGGCGCAGGGCCGCCCGGCGGAGCTCGGCCAGGGTCGGGCGGGGGACGGCCAGGGTTCGGGCCAACAGCAGGTCCACCGCCCCGCGCAGAGTGTCCGCCCCGCGGGCGCCGTCGAGCAGGAACCGGCGCAGCAACGCCGCCCGCAGCCCGCCGGCCGTCCGCGCCGCCCCGGCGTCGCCGCCGCCCCCCTTCGCCC
>CAXTFX010000515.1:0-3499 GCA_964243185.1 uncultured Chthoniobacterales bacterium | reverse complement strand
GCCCATGTTCCTGCCCTTTGACTGAACGACGGCGGCGGGGGGAGACGATGACCCGCGACCGCCGCATACGGCCGAAATCAGGCCGGGGCGCGCTTCTCCCCCCGGAGCCGACCCGTTATGACCAACTACCCCACCGCCTGGCAGCGCCGCGCGCTGTGGACCGCCACGACGGCCTTCGCCCTCGTCGGCGCGGGCGTCCTCGCGGTGTGGCTCCTGCGCGAGTTCGGCCGGGCCATGAGCTTCCTACAGCCGGTGCTCATCCCCTTCGCCGTCGCGGCGATCCTGGCGTTCTTGCTCGACCCCGTGGTTCGCTTCGTAGTCAACCGCACCCGGTTGTCCCGCAAAATCGCGGTCCTCCTGGTCTTCGCGTTCCTGGCCCTGCTGGTGTCCCTGCTGCTCATCTCGGTCGTGCCCCGGCTCTACGCGAGCACGGCGAGGATGGTCCACGACCTCCCGGCCTACACCCAGCGCGCCCAGGAGCGGCTGCTGCACCTGGTGGACGAAACCCAGCGGCGCATTGACCGGATCGCCAACGCCCTGCCCGGTCCGAAGCTCGAACCTTCCGCGCCCCCCGCCGAACCCGCCGGGGAGGCGGAAACCGCGCTTCCCCCCGGGATGGGGGAAAACCGCGACCCGGCCGCCTCCCCGCCGCCCGAAGAACCCAGCGACATCCGCGGGCTGATCCAGCGGCAGTTGCCGGAACTCCAAAAACGCGCCCCGGCGCTGGCGAACACGGCCTGGCGCTTTTTCCTGGGCAGCGTGGGCGGCGTCCTGGGCGGGTTCGGCACGTTGCTCAACGCCATCATCATCCCCATCTACCTCTACTTCATGCTCTCCGAGGGGCCGGAGATCGCGATGCGCTGGAAGGACTACGTGCCCCTGCGGAACTCGCCGGTGAAGACGGAGGTGGTCAGCGTGTTGACGGAGGTCAACGGCTACCTCGTGGCCTTTTTCCGCGGTCAACTCCTGGTCTGCGTCATTGACGGCGTCCTCGTGGGCACGGCCCTGGCCATCGTGGGCCTGGACTTCGCCTTCCTCATCGGGCTGCTGGTCATCGTGCTGACGATCATCCCGTATCTGGGTATCGTCCTGTGCTATATCCCGGTCATCCTCATCGCCATCATCCAATACGGCGACTGGCAGCACCCGTCCATCGTGGTCGCGGTCATGTTCACGGTGCAGACGCTGGAGGGCTACCTCATCGCCCCGAAGATCGTGGGCGAATCCACCGGGCTGCACCCGTTGACGGTGATCGTGAGCGTGTTCTTCTGGAGCCTGCTGCTCGACGGCCCCATCGGCGCCATCCTCGCCGTGCCGCTGACGGCGACCCTCAAGGTGCTCGCCCGGCGCTACGTCTGGGAGCGAGCCCGGCGCACCTCCCGGCTGGTGCCCGCGGAGGAGTCCACCCCCGTGCTCGAAGCGGGGGGCATGGGGGCGATGGCGCCGGCGGGTCCGATGGCGCCGGCGACGGCCAGGGCGGATTGACGCCGCCGACCGGCCGGCCCGCAGAAAACGCTTTGCCGCCCCGCCCTGGTTTGCCTAAGCTGCGCCCCGTGGGAGCCGTGCCAGGGACCTTACAGGAGGGCGGGGCCGCCTTTGGCTCGACGCATTGGAGCCTCGTCCAGCAGTGCGCGGAGGACGGTTCCCGGGATGACCCCGGTCTGTCCCGAGCCGCGTTGGAAACCCTCTGCCGCGCCTACTGGCCGCCGCTGTATGCCTTTGTCCGCCGCCGGGGCCACCCGCCCGCGGAGGCGCAGGACCTCGTCCAGGGTTTCTTCGCGCACCTGCTGGAAACCCGGACGTATGCGCGCGCGGACCCGGCGCGGGGAAAGTTCCGCTCGTTTCTGCTCGGGAGTTTGAAGCACTTCCTGGCCAACGCCTACGACCACGACCACGCGCTCAAGCGGGGCGGCGGCCAACGCTTCGTCCCGCTGGACGAACACCTCGCCGAAGCCGAGGCCGCCGCGTCGGCCGACGCTGACAGCGACCTGGGCGCGGACGGCGTCTTCGAGCAACGCTGGGCCGCGGCCATCCTCACCCATGCCTGGACCGCCCTGCGCGCCGAGGCCGACGCCGGCGGTCGCGGCGCCCTGCTCGACGCCCTGCGTCCCTACGTCGCCGGGGGAGCGACCGCCCCGCCCGCCCAGGACGAGGTGGCCGCGCGCCTGGGTCTGCCGCCGGCCACCGTCCGCACCCACGTCCGCCGCCTGCGCGAACGCTTCCGCGCCGCCCTCCGCGCCGAGGTCGCCCGCACCCTGCCCGCCGCCGGGGACGTGGACGAGGAACTCCGTCACCTGCGCCGCGCGCTCGGGGAACGGGCCGTCCGACCCCCATGAACCCGTCCGCCGTTCCCCCGCCGAGCGACGCCCCGCCGCCGCCCGTCTGCGCGTCGTGCGGGAACCCCATGCCCGTCGCCGGGCCGGAGGGCGGCTGTCTGCACTGCCTGTTCGCCACCGGCTCCGCGGCGCCCGACGCGGAGGAACCCGACCTCCCCCCGCCGCCGCCCCGCACCCGCTTCGGGCACTTCGAGATCGCCCGCCGCCCGGACGGCACGCCGCACGAGTTGGGTCGGGGCTCGATGGGCGTTTCCTACCTCGCGCACGACACCGTGCTGGATTGCCCGGTGGCCCTGAAGGTGATAGACGCCCGCCTCTCCGCCCGGGCCGACGTCCGCGCCCGGTTTCTCCGCGAGGCCAAGGCCGCCGCGGCGTTGCGTCACCCCAACGTCGCCAGCGTCTTCCACTACGGGGAGGAAGGCGGCCAGTGCTTTTCCGCGATGGAGTTCGTCGAGGGCGAGACCCTCGCCGCCCGCGTCCGCCGGGACGGGCCGCTGCCGGCGGTCCTGGCGCTGGAGGTAGCCGTGCAAGTCACGCGCGCCCTCGTCGCCGCCGAGGCCCGCGGCCTGGTTCACCGCGACCTCAAGCCGTCCAACCTCATGGTCAGCGTCGGCGACCGGGGCGGCGGCGGGACGGAGCCGCCGGTGGTCAAGGTCATTGATTTCGGGCTCGCCAAAGCCGTCGCCGCGGCCGGCGGCGGGGGCAACCCGACGGCCGACCTCACGCGCGGCGGCTTCGTGGGCACGCCGGCCTTCGCCAGCCCGGAGCAGTTCGCGGCGCCCCCGGCAAGGGAGGGTCCCCCGGAAGGTGGCGCCGGCGGGATTGATACCCGTGCGGACATTTATTCCCTCGGCATCACCCTCTGGTATCTCCTAACGGCCAGGGTCCCGTTCCCCGGCCGCAACCTCGCCGAGATCCACGACCGGCAGGTCCACGGCGCGCTGCCGTTGGCCCAACTCAAGGCTGCCCGGGTCCCCGCCCCGGTCGTCGCCCTGCTGCGCGGGATGCTGGCCCCGCACCCCGCCGACCGACCGCAGTCCCCGCGGGAGCTCGCCGGGCAGTTGCGCCGCTGCCGCGAACAGCTCGGGCCGGGGACGGCGGCGACCGGCGCCGCCCGCCGCGAACGGACCGCGCGGGCCGTCGGGCGCGCCCCGTCGCTGCTC
>CAXTFX010000514.1:0-3506 GCA_964243185.1 uncultured Chthoniobacterales bacterium | reverse complement strand
CGATGCGGGCCGTGTGGAAGCGGGCCTCCACGCCCTCGATCTTGACGCCGCCCTCGGCCAAGGCCCGCGTGCGGTCGTAGTTCCAGAAGGCGAGATCGAGTTTAAGATCGTTCGTCGCGGGTTTGGTCATAGGTTTGGGGAGGCTTCGATGGAGTCCTGGTCAGAATGCGGATGATCTCCCGGGCGGTCTCTGGCCGTTTCAGGGTGCCGGTGTGCCCGGCAGGCACGATGAACTCGCTCTCGGCTCGGGGCAGATGGGAGCTGGGGTAGGGGACGACCCCGTCGCTGGAGCGCTCCGGCGGCCCGCCCCGGCCGCGGTCGCCGAGGATGGAGTGCTGCCCCACGCCGGGGCGCAGCGGCATATCGGCCACGGCCGCGATGAGCGGGTCGTGCGGGGAGAGCGAGTCCAGACTGGAGGAGGGCTTGAGCGGTGCCCCGGCCGCCATGGCCGCGCGGTTGCGGGAGACGATGGCGCCGATGCGCGTGCGCACGACCCGCGGCACGCGCACGAGCAAGCGGCCCAGGTTGCCGAGAAAACCGCCGGCCAACTGGCTGCCCTGGTGGGGGGTCGCGACGAAGATCACCCGATGCACGTCCGGGCTGGCGCGGTAGAAGAACCCCCGCCGGACCAGCGTGCGCTGCGGCCCGGTGAGGCTCAACTCCGCCAGGGGACGGCGGAAGAAGTGCCGGTAGTAAACGCCCCCGCCGTCTGCGACGACCAGCCGGCAGAGCACCCCGCCCATCGAGTGGCCCACGAGCACCGCGCGGTGGAGGGCCGGGTGCGTGCCGGCGGGATCGAGCTGACGGATGAAGGCCTCCAAGTCCTCCCGCAGGAGCATCGCCGAGTAGGGGATGGGCAGGGAGGTGGGGTAGTAGAAGACCCAGACCTGGTAGCGGCGGCGCACCGCCGGGTCGGCCTCCAGGGCGTTGTGCAAGCGGTAGAAGTCCGTCGGGTCGGAGATCAGGCCGTGGACGAAGACCAAGGGTGTTTTGTCGGTGGCAGGGAGTTGTGAGGCGTAGAGACCCGTCGAGGAGAAGTCCCCGCCGCCACTGCCCAAGAACCCGCGCAACCCGCGGCGCTGCGGGCCGAAGTGGCGGTAAATCACCGCCAGCGGCGTGCGGTAGTCGGCCGCCAGGGGCAGGGAGCGGCCGGCGTTTCCCGTCACCCGACCAACGCCATGAGGGTCATACAGGTCGAAGGACAAGGTGGGGGTCCGACGCGCCCCGGCGGTGGGTGGCCGGAGCACCGGCACGGCCGTCACCGCCCAAGCGAGACCCGCCACGGGCCGGGTCGGCACCGGCCCGGGGACGTTAACGGGCGACACCGGCCGCAGGGTGGCCACCAACGGCACGCCCTCGCCCGCCGCGGGGGCGAAGCGCGGCAGACCCCCGCGCGGAACACGGTCCGCCGGTTCGAGCGCGACGAAACGGGACGGCTCGACCCCGCCCGGCCCCGCGCCCCGGCGCAGCCGCAGGCGGACCGGGCGCCCGCCGCCATCCTCCAGCCGGAGGGCGTGGTTCGAGGCCATCAACAACGCCGGGCCGTAGAGTTCCAGCAGCCGGGCCGCGGCCTCGCGGCGGAGGGGACGTGAGGCGGGGCGCACGGGGGTGTTTTCCAGGACGTCCAGACAGGCCGCCGCCGACCACGTCCGCCCCGTGCCGGTCCGGGTCTCCACCACCGCAGCGGGTGGCTCCGGCCGGGCGTGGAGGCCCGGCGCGATGCCACCGAGGACAATGCTGCCGACCGCGCCGCACCAGGTGACGGCGCACCGGCGCGACGCACGTTTCATGGGTTCGCGGTCGGGCAAAGCACCTCGTTGACGACGACGCCGCCCAAGGTGAACCACAACCGGCAGGCCATGCCGACGCCGTCCTTGGCCGAGCGATCCGGCTCCGGGTGCGCCCGGGGTGGTGGCGTTGCGGGCGGCGGGAAAGGGAACGTTCTTCATGGTTGATGAACAAGGTTCAGGGCTTCGACCCTTACCGCCGGAACTCGACCTCGTTGCCTCTCCCCGTGCCGTCCCGCCACCGCGGACCGTGCCAGTCCCGGGTGACGTAGTCCGAGAGCACCATCACTAGCAGGATCAGGAGCCACAGGGTCGCCGCGCCGGAGAACAGCCAGACGATCCGGTGGCTGTAGCGCACCTCCATGAAGTAGAGCACGATCAGCACGGCCTTCGTCGCGGCAATGGCCAACGCCACGAACAGGCCCAGACGTCCCAGGTCCAACAGGTTTGCCGCCACGGTCACGGCCAGCAGCGCGAGCAGGGCGACGAACACCCGGCGGTAGGTTTGCGGGGAAACGGCTTCGGTCGGCATGAGCGTTCGTGCGTTCAACGCGGCTACAGCGAGTGCCGCGGGATCAGGTAGAGCAGCGGGAACAGGAACACCCAGACGAGGTCCACGAAGTGCCAGTAAAGCCCGGCGAGTTCCACCGGGGTGTAATACTCCGACCCATACCGCCACCGCCACGCCTTCACGGCGAACACCGTCAGCGCGACGACGCCGATGAGGACGTGCAGGCTGTGCAAACCCGTCAGCATGAAATACAACACGAAGAACAGTTGCGCCCGGTTCTCCGGCACGGCCGCGCCGCCGCCCTCGAAACGGAAGCCCGCGCCCGGCCAATGGTGCTCCCGCACGTCCTGGTAATATTCCCAGCCGTGGAACGTCAGGAACAGCGCGCCCAGGGCCGCCGCCGCCAGCAGCCGGCAGACGAGCGGCCCGCGCCGGCCGGTCTGCGCGGCGTGGACGGCTAGGGCCATCAGGTAGGAGCTGGTCAACAGCACCAGCGTGTTCAGCGTGCCCATCCCCACGTTCAACCGCCCGGCCGCCGCCGCGAAGGTCTCCGGGTAGGCGAAGCGATACGCAGCGTAGGCCGCGAACAACCCGCCGAAGAACAACAGCTCCGTGCCCAGGAACAGCCACATCCCCAGGTGCGCGGCCTCCGTGCGCTGCGCGAAACGGTCGAACTGCGGCGCGGGCGGGGCCAGCGCCGGGATTTCCGGGGTGTCAACCTCAGGCATGTTCCAGGGCGCGCTCGGCGGCGTGCGGGTTCTCGTTGGCCTTCAGGGTGTAAGCGTAGGGCGCGCCGGTCACGACCGGGGTGCGGGAAAAGTTCTCCGTCGGTGGCGGGGAGGGCGTCTGCCACTCCAGACCCGTCGCGTTCCAGGGGTTGTTCCCGGCGCGCTTGCCGTGCCAGAGCGACCAGAGCAGGTAAGCGACGGGCAGGGCGTAACCGACGCCGAGGATCGTCGCGCCGGCCGTGGACAGGACGTTCCAGACCTGGAACTCCGGCGGGTAGGCGTGGTAGCGCCGGGGCATCCCGAGGTAGCCCAGGATGAACTGCGGGAAAAACGTCAGGTTGAAGCCGATGAACGTCGTCAACGCGGAGAGTTTGCCCAGGTTCTCGGGATACATCCGCCCGGTGATCTTCGGCCACCAGAAGTGCAGCCCGCCCATGAAGGCCAGCACCATGCCGCCGACCATGATGTAGTGGAAATGCG
>CAXTFX010000513.1:0-3513 GCA_964243185.1 uncultured Chthoniobacterales bacterium | reverse complement strand
TTCAGTCCGCACGGACGCGCACGCGCAGGCACTCCCGCCCGCCGCCGGCCGGCGCGGCTTGGACGGTGACGGCCTTGGTGGGGCCCTCGCCCGACTCGCTGGCCGTGGCGCCGCCCTGGGCGACGAAGGGCGCCCCGCCCGTGCTCGTGGCGAGGGTCGTCCAGGCCCCGGCGGCCAGGTCGGCGCAGGCTTCCACGACGTAGGCGAGCTCCGGCCGGCCCGCGTCGCGGCGGAAGTTGATCCGCAAACGGCCGCTGGCGGCGTCGCGGCTCACGCCGGGCACGCCCACCGCGGAGGCCCCGTCGGCGCTCAGGCCGACGCCGTGGAGGGTCGCCACCCCGTAGCCGGGAACCGTGCAGGTCACGTTGCCGCTCTGCACGGGCAACCGGGAGGATTGCCAGAGGTTGCCGTCGCTCGAAACGTAGGCCCCGAAGGCCGTCAGCCCGCGCGGCTCGGCCGGCACGGCGACCGTCGCGCTCACCGGGTTGGGCGACGGGTTGACCAGCACGACGGTCAAGGAATAGTCCGCGTCGTGGACAAAGGCGCTGGTCAGGAGCGGCGCGCCGGGGTTGCCCGGCTCGTTGACGGCGGCGTTGACCCGCACGGCGCCGGGCCGGACGAAGGCGAAGAAGTGCCGCGCGGCGGTGAGCTTGGGCGAGTTCGCCAGCATCGTGGCGTCGGTGAGCGTCGAGCCGCCGACGGGGCTGCCGTCGGTCATCTGCCAGTAGGCCCAGCCGCTCTGACGGCCGGCGGTGAGGGCCTGGTGGAGCTTGAGGGCCACGCTCCAGGCGCCCGCGTTGGGGAAGCCGTTCGCCGGGGCGAGCCAGGCGGGGTTCTCGCCGCTGGTCTCGGTCATCCACGAGCGTTTGCCGTAGCCGGTGAAGCCTTTGACGTTGGCCGGGATGCCCGGCGCGGGGCTGGCGGCCCAGCCGTTGGCCCAGCGGTCCCAGCTCGTCGCGTCGGCCCCGGCGCTGTTGACGCCGTCGGGGGCGTAGCCGTGGATGGAAATGAAGTCCAGCGCCGCGGCGGCCCCGGGGTCGGCGGCGATGTGCTGGAGATACTGGAGGTTCTTGTGGACCGCGGTGGCGCCCCCGCCGTATTGCCAGAGGGCGTAGGCATCGCCGCCGAGCAGGTCCTCGGGGCCTTCGAGGCGGATGCCGGCGAGGTCGGGGTAGCGGTCGAGCTCGGCGCGCAGGCGCTTGAGGGCGGCGATGTATTGGGAGGAGAGCGGGTAGGTGGCGCTGTTGTAGAACTCCTCGAAGTTGACCTCGTTCTGTAGGCTGAGGGCGTAGAAGCGCACGTTGTAGCGGTTCTGGAAGCCGCGCAGGAAGGCGGCCGTGGCGCGGGCGAACTGCGTCAGGGCGCTGGTCGGCCCGGTGCCGCCCCGGGCGCGGTCGTCGAAGACGGGGAGGGGCGTGTCGGAGACATCCAGCCGGCCGCCGGCGAAGTTGCCGCCCCAGATGAACGGCCACGGGGTGCCGTTGACCGGCAGGATGCCGCCCTGGCCGGAGATGGCGTTGCCGGAGGAGATCTTCACCCACGGCGCGGGCGACCAGAGCGAGCCGAAGAGCTTGAAGTCGCCGAGGTCCGCGCGCCGATTCTGGCCGAGTTGCGCGAGCTGGCCGGCGGTTTTGAGGCTGTCGGAGTCGAAATTGAAGAAGGCCAGGTTGGCGTCGAGGTCCGGCCCCATGACGGCGATGGGCGCGGACTGGGGGACGCTCTGGCCGTTGACGGTGATGGTCCAGGGGCGGGCGTAGTCGGCCGCGGAGGTGTAGGTGCGGACGTTGTTGCCCTCGGGGCCGGGCAGGGGCGGGCGGTTGTGGAACCAGGGGGAGTTGTAAGTATTGTCCGCGTAGGGCGAGACGAACTGCGGGGTGAGGTCCACGCGCAGGAGCGAGCAGCGCAGGGCGTCGAAGTAGAGGGCCTGCCACCACGGCTGCTGGCCCTCGGTGCCGGCGAGGCAGGTGCCGAAGCCGTCCACGACCTGCTGGCGGCCGGTGGCGGCGGAGAGGTCGAGGGTGACGGTGGCGGGGACCGGGGTTTGCGCGCGCAGGGGCGCGGCCGCGGCGGCGGCGGTCCAGAGCGCCAGCGCGAGGAGGGCGTGGGAGGGGGTTTTCATGTCGTCGGGGTGCGGAAGGCGAGGGGACTGGGCAGCATGGCGCACGCCACGCCGGCGGTGGGTTGCTCGTCCGTCGGGGAGGTTAACCCACCCGCCAGCCTTCCACCCGGAACCGTGAGGAGCGGTGCCCAGGTCGAGGGTGCTCCGGGGGCACCCGCGCCTTGACGACCGGCGGCGAGGGGACGGCACCAACGGGATTCCCTGCCGAGCGGACCCCGAACCAAGGGTCAACGGCCGGTCGCGAGCCGCAGAATCTCCGCGTCGGGCACCTGCCGGGCGGTGACCAGCGAGCGGCGCGCGTCCAGGCTCTCGACCACGCTGCCCTCCCGCACGGCGAAGAACTGCCCGGCGCCCAGCGCCGCCAGCTTGCCGGTCACGTCGGTGCGCGCCCCCCGGAGCATCGGCCGCATCTTGGCCAGCGCCGTGTCCTGGCTGACCTTGCCGACGAACCAGTTGAGCACCTGGTCGCGGCACTTGTAGTCAAAGTCGCCCGGGTTCTGGCTGGAGAGCAGCACGCCGATCCCCGCCGAGCGCCAGCGCCGCAGGGCGTTCTCCATGCCCTCCTTGGTCGGGGGCTTGGTGCCGGTGGCCGGCAGGTAGATGTCGGCCTCGTCAAAGAGCACGACGCCCTGGAGCGTGTCCGCCGGGCGGCGGGCGGCGAAGCGGCCTAGCTCCATGAGCAGTTGGGCCACCCAGAACAGAGCGCTGGAGCCGTCGGTGAAGAACTTGGTAGAGATCACCGACAGGCGCGCCCGGCCGGGGACGGCGTGCGCGCCCACCCCGAGCAGCATCTCCGCGTCCACCCGGGGCGCGTCTCCCGCCGCCAGCATCCAGCCCTGGTGGTGCCGGAAGTTTTCCAGGTCCTGGACGACCTTCTTGAACCCCTTCGTGTCCAGGTGGCCGATGGCGGCGACCAGGCTGGCGTCCTCGTCGGCGATGAACCCGATGAGCCGTTCGAGGGAGAGTTCCCCTTCCGGTTCCAGTTGCGCCAGCACGTCCAGCGCCCGGCCGAGGATGGTCAGGCGGGAGGCGGTCGGGCCCGGGGCCTTGTAACGGAGCATCGCCCCGAGGGAGGAGGCCGCCGTGCGGGTGACGAGCTCGCGCTCCGCGGCCGGCAGCGCGCCGGCCCCGCGGGGCAGCAGCGCGATGCCCAGCGGCCGGCCCGCCCCGCCGGCGGCATCCCCCGGGGTGAAGAGCTGCACGTCCACCCGCTCCCGCAGTTGCGCCCGGCGCGCTTCCGCCCCGGCGTCAAAGCCCTCCGCGGTCGGCAGGGGAACGGTCCAGCTCTCCGGCCGCGCGTAGGAGGCGAGGTCGCCCTTGCGGTCCACGAGGATGGCCGGGATGCCGCGCAGGAGGATCTCCTCGACCAGCGCGAGCGCCAGGGTCGTCTTGCC
>CAXTFX010000512.1:0-3514 GCA_964243185.1 uncultured Chthoniobacterales bacterium | reverse complement strand
GATGGGCGCCGCGGGGCGCGACCGTTACGCCGAACGCTTCACCGCCGACCGCATGGCCCGGGACGTCGCCGCCGTTTACCGCCGCGTGCGCCGCGGCGCGGACGTGGCTGACCCGGCTCCGCGCCGTCAAACGACCACCACCGTCCCGCTATGAAAGTTCTGCTCATCACCCATGCCTGCCAGATGCGGGCCGAAGGCCAGCAGCGCGCCCAACGGCTCGGCAACCTGCGCGGGGTGGACCTGCGCGTGCTCGTGCCGGACCGCTGGCGGGAATACGGCGTCTGGCGCGCGCCGCAACCGCCCGTGGATCCGTCCTACGCCTTCGAGGTCGGGGCGGTTCGCTGGCCCTGGGTAGGGCCGGCCCAATGGTATCTCCACCATTACCCTAACTTGGCCAAGACCCTGCGCGCCTTCCGCCCGGACGTCATTGACCTCTGGGAGGAGCCCTGGGGACTGGTGAGCGTGCAGGCGTGCTGGTTGCGTAACCGCCTGCTGCCCAACGCGAAGATCGTGACTGAGACGGAAGCGAACATCAACCGGCACCACCCGTTCCCGTTCACCACGTTCCGCCGTTACACCCTGCGGAACGCGGACTACGCGGTGACGCGCCAGACCGAGGGCATCGAGGTGCTGCGCGCCCACGGCTACCGCGGCCCGGCCAGGTTCGTGGGCAACGGGGTGGACGCAGAGCTGTTCCGCCCGCTGGACCGCGCGGCCTGCCGGCGCGCCCTCGGACTGACGGGCTTCGTGGTCGGCTACGTCGGCCGGATCATCGAGCCGAAGGGTTTGATGGACGCCGTCGAGGCGCTCGCCTCACTCCCGCCGGACGTGACGCTGGTCTGCGTGGGCCAGGGCATTTTCCAACCCGCGCTGGAACGACGCGCCGCAGAACTCGGCCTGGGCGAACGGGTCCGCTTCCTGCCCCCGCGCGCGATGGCGGAGTTGCCCGAGGTGATGAACGCGGTGGACGCGCTGCTGCTGGTGTCGCGGACGACGCGCACGTGGAAGGAGCAGTTCGGGCGCGTGATCATCGAGGCGCACGCCTGTAGCACGCCCGTCATCGGCTCGGATTCCGGGAGCATCCCCGAGGTCGTCGGCGCCGGCGGCGTGATCGTGCCGGAGGGCAACCCGGCCGAGTTGGTCGACGCCATCCGAGGGCTGCGGGCCGACCCCGCGCTGACCGCCGAGCTGGGCCGCCGCGGCCGGGCGCAGGTGGAGCGTTCCTACACCTGGCAGCGGCTCGCTGAACAAATGCGTGACATCTACCTGGGTCTGTTGGAGAGCCGCCACGAGGCGATGGCCCGGGAGACGACGCGCGACGAGCTCCGCCCCGTGTCGGGTCCCCTCCCCTGACAACCGGGCGGCGCCGTTGCCGGGATGAAATGCGCGTGCCCGCCAGAAAGTCGCGGGGAGGCCGGGGCGAAGCCGCGTGACCCGTTTGCGGTGACGGCCGAGGAGCGTCTAAACGCATGGCGCGCACCACCGGGCGTCGTCTGGGCGTGGTGGCCCCGCCTTGGGCGACCGTCGTGACGGCGCGAAAATCACGCTGACCTCTCCCCCTCGCCCCTTTATGCAAACGTCCCCGACCCGGATTTGCTGTTTCCGTTTCGACGTGGACACCCATGCCTGCGTCCGGCGCGGGACGCCCCGGCTGCTGGATTTGGCGGAGTCGTTCGGGGCTCGCTTCACGTTCTTCGTGAACACCGGCCGCGCCTTCAGCCGGGGCATCTCGCTGCGGAAGAACGTTTCCCGATTGCTGGCCACGGCGCGCGAGCCCCGTGTCTCCGTCGCGACGAAGCTCGGGCTGGCCGACTCGCTGACGGCGATGGTGTTCAACCCGCCGGTTGGCCTCGTGGCACCCCCCGTGCTGCGGGTGGCGGCGCTCGATGGCCACGAGATCGGCCTGCTCGGCGGGCTCAACCACGCCACCTGGGAGCGTAGCGCGCACCGCTGGTCGGAGGAGCGGCTCTACAACGAACTGGCGGCCGGCCTGTCGGCGCTGCGGGCGTGCGGGGTGGGGCAACCGGTCTCGTTTGCTTCCCCGAGCTGGAACAGCCCCGCGCAACTCGTGGACCTCCTGCCCGCGCTGGGGTTTCGCGTCCTCGCCGACGCGCACGACGCCGACGCCGCCGGCCCGAGCCCGCTCCGGCCGGGCCTGACGACGGTGCCCATCAACGTCACCGTTCCCGGCAGCCGCGCCGGCTACCTGGAAGCGTTGCGGACGCGGGGGCTGGGGCGGGCGGAAATCCTGGCCGACTTCCGCCGCCAACTCGCCGCGAAGGGCAATTTCGCCGCGGTGTATGAGCACCCGTTCTACGCCGCGCTCCACGATTTACCGCTGCTCGCGGACCTGCTCCGGGTAGCCACGGACGAGGGCTTCGCCCTTCGCCCCATCCGGGAGGCCGCCGCCGCCGCGGTGCCGCCCCGCGGCGTGCCGGCGCTCCACTGAGGCCTTTGGGTTTGCCTCCGACGCGGCCGGGACCGCGCCCGCGCCGCCCCCTTTCTTTCCCCCCTCATCCCCTCCCCGCCGCCGGCGGGGAACCACCGAACCCACCCATGCGTATCGCCATCGTCCACGATTGGCTGCCCCTCTACGGCGGGGCAGAGCGTGTCCTGGAGCAGATCATCCGCCTCTACCCGTCGGCCGACCTGTTCAGCATCCTTGACTTCATTCCGCCCGAGCAGCGCGGCTTCCTCCAGCACAAGCCGGTAACTACTTCCTTCATCCAACGGCTGCCGGGGGTGCATACGCGCTACCGCTCCTACCTGCCGTTGATGCCCATCGCCATCGAGCAGTTCGACCTCAGCGGCTACGACCTAGTCATCTCCAGCTCCTACGCCGTGGCCAAGGGCGTCATCACCGGGCCCGACCAGCTCCACATCTGCTACTGCCATTCGCCCATCCGCTACGCCTGGGACCTGCAAAACCAGTATCTGCGCGAGACCGGCGCGGGCCGCGGGTTTTACGGGCTGCTCGTGCGGGCGCTGCTGCACTACATCCGCCTGTGGGACGTTCGCACCTCGCAGGGCGTGGACCAGTTCGTCGCCAACTCGGCCTTCATCGCCCGCCGCATCCACAAAGTTTACGGCCGGGACGCCCACGTCATCCACCCGCCGGTGGACACTGAAGCCTTCGCGCTGGCGCCGGGCAAGGAGGATTTCTACCTCACGGTCTCCCGGATGGTGCCCTACAAGAAGATCAGCCTGATCGTGGAAGCCTTCGCGGGGATGCCCGACAAGCAGCTCGTCGTCATCGGGGAAGGCCCAGAGGCGGCCAAGATCAAGCGGCTGGCCACGCCCAACGTCACCCTGCTCGGCCACCAGCCCTGGCAGGTGGTCGTGGACAAGATGCAGCGCGCCCGGGCGTTCGTCTTCGCCGCCGAGGAGGATTTCGGGATCGTGCCGGTGGAGGCGCAGGCGTGCGGCACGCCCGTCATCGCCTTCGGCCGGGGCGGGGCGACGGAAACCGTGGTGCCGGGCGTCACCGGCGTGCTGTTCCCGGAGCAGACGGTGG
>CAXTFX010000511.1:0-3531 GCA_964243185.1 uncultured Chthoniobacterales bacterium | reverse complement strand
CCGCCCGCCGGCGCCCGGTCGCCCCGTCAATGCTGGCCCGGCGACAGCGGCAACACTTACAGTACATTTTTGCACCGCTGCGGCCAGCGCCCCAAGTTTGGGGCCCCGGCGGGGAAGACCCCCCGGCGGAACTCCCCGTCACCCCTCCCCCATGACCCCCGACGAGTTCGCCGCCCGCTTTCCGCGCCTTTTCCACATGGCGGAGGCGGACGCCTGGCTGTCCATCCGGCGGCACGGCCTGCTCTCCACCACCGCCCTGCTCGATCTCTACGGGGTGCAGGGGCCGGCGCGGGAGGCCATCGAGCGGCGACGGCGAGGGGACTTCATCCCCGTGGAGCACCCCGTCCACGGCCGCGCGCTCATCCGCGACCAGCGACCGATGACGGACGAATCCCTGGCCCCGGTGTTGCGCGACGGCCTCACCCCCGCGGACTGGTATGCTCTGCTCAACGCCCGGGTCTTCTTCTGGGTGGAGGAGGAGCGCCTGCAAAAGCTGCTCGGGACCTACCGGCACCGGCGCAACGTCGTCCTGGTCCTCGACACCGCCCGCGTCCTGGCGGACCACGCCGAGCGCATCACCCTCTCGGGCATCAACTCGGGTTATTCCCGACGTTACGCCCAGCCGCGCGGGCGGGAAACGTTCCGACGCTTGACCGATTACCCGGCGTGGCGCGTCGGCGTGGACGGCAAACGCACCCGCCAACCCGTGGCGGAATGCGCCGTGGACCACGCGCTGCCGGAGGTGGAGCGATACCTGGTGGAAGTGCGACCGGCGGATGGGGTTCCAAACGCCTCGAGCCGCCCCCAGGAGGAGGACCCGCGCTTCTGGCCTGGGTAAAAATCGCCCACCCTGCCGGGGGCGGCCGGACCAGGCGCACGCCGGCTTTCAGGGGGTTGCAGCCAGAAAATAAATCAGCCGCCTCGGGTATAAAACGTGCTGATTCCTACCCCTGCTCGACCCAACCCGAAACCTGCGCGCGTTCCCACACGCCGTGCTTCCCAAACCTTGAAAAATCCCTTTCGCGTCATCACCTGCTCCCTGCTCCTCGCCTCGGCCCTAGCGCGCACCGCCGCGGCAAATTTGGTCCAGGACGGTGACTTCACCGGCGTGAGCAAGGTGGCCGGTTACGCCGGACCGGCCTTGACCACGCTCTACGGCCAGTTCGGGAGCTACTCGGGCAGCAGCCTCACGGTCGCCAACTGGAGCACCTCGGGCTACAACTTCGTCTATGCCCCCGGCACGGCCGATGCCGGCACCGCGACCGGGGCCAACGCCGGAAAGCCCAACGAGGCGCCGGGTGCCTACAACAACGCGGCCGGTTACGGCACCACTTTCATGTGGGGCACCAACAACGGCGGGACGACGGCCATCACGCCGGTCCCCACGGGCGGAAACTTCATCGCGGGGGACGGCGCCTTCGGAACGGCGGCGGTCACGCAGTCCCTCAGCAGCCTGACGGTGGGAAACACCTACCGCCTGAGCTTCTACTGGGCGGGCGCGCAGCAACAGGGCTTCGACGGCGCCACGACCGAAAACTGGCAGGTGACCTTTGGGGGGCAGACTTTCACGACGCCAACGGTCAGTAACTCCGCCCACGGCTTCACCGGCTGGTTCCAACAGACCTTCGACTTCACCGCGACCAGCACCTCGCAAACCCTCTCCTTCCTGGCGCAGGGAACCCCCACCGGCCAGCCGCCCTTCGCGCTGCTCGGCGGGGTGAACCTGGACTTGGTCCCCGAGTTCTCGCACTGGTCGGTCTTCGCCGGGTTCGGCGTGGCGTGCACGGCAGTCGAGGCTTTCCGCCGCCGTCGCCGCCTAGCGCTGGTGCGGGTGCGGGCGTCCCGCGGTTGAGCGTCACCCCGGAGGCACCCCCCATGACCCACCAGCTCCTCTGGTTCGCCTCGGGTTTCGTGGTTGACACGCTGCGGCTGGCCATCTGGCTGGTGCTGCTGGTCGCCATCTTCGTCCCGCTGGAGCACGTCTTCGGGGAACCCCGCATCAAGCTCTGGCGGAAGCAGACCGGGGTGGACTTGGTCTGGTATTTCGTCAACAGCCTGTTGCCCGCGGCCCTGCTCTCCGTGCCGCTGACGCTGCTCTCCCGGGCGTTGCGCGGGTTCGACCCAGCCGGGTTTTACTCCGCGGTCGCCCTCTGGCCGTTCGGGCTGAAGCTCTTCCTGGTGCTGCTCGTCAACGACGTCGGCGCGTATTGGGGGCACCGCGCCCTGCACGCCCACCCGCGGCTCTGGCGCTTCCACGCCATCCACCACAGCGCCGAGGAGCTGGACTGGCTGGTGAACACCCGGGCGCATCCCTTCGACATGGTGTTCGTGCGGTTTGCGGGTCTGGCCCCGGTCTATCTCCTGGGTCTGGCGCAGACGACCGGGCCGCGTCTCGATCCGGCCGTGGCGATTTTGACGATCTTTGGAACGCTCTGGACGTTCTTCATCCACTCGAACACGCGGGTCCGCCTGGGACCCCTGGAGTGGCTGATCTCCTCCCCGGCCTTCCACCACTGGCACCACACCAGGGACGAGCACCGCGACCACAACTTTTCCTTCGTCTTTCCCGTCATTGACCGGGTGTTCGGCACGGCCTGGCTGCCCAAGCACTGGCCGAGCGCCTACGGGATCAACGCGGAGGTGCCGCCGACGGTTGCCGGGCAATTCTTCGCTCCCCTGGGGCCGGCGGCGCGCCGGTTGACCGACCGCCGGGGCGAGGAGACCCGTGCCCCGGTCCCCGCCGGCGGGTCCGAGGAGAACGCCCCGGGTCTGCCTCACTCGCCCCGCGAAGTCTGACGCGGGTTGCCAGCCGTTCGGCGGACCGGACTTCAGGTGGTGACGAGAACGGCGAACGGGAGTTCGGCGAACAACTCCGCCAGGGCGACCCGCACGTTCCCCTCCTCGGCCGCCGGGGTTGCGGGCAGGGCGCGGCCGTTGAGGAGGCAACGCATCGTCCCGGCGCCCGCCGGCCGGGTGGCGTCGTCCAGCACGAGGGCCGTGTCTCCCCAGGCGGGACCGACGGGCGGGGCGGTGTCGCCGCCGAGCCGGGCCGTCAGCCGCGGGACCACGACGAGCACGGCCGCGTCCCCGTGCTCGCGCACAAAGGCCACGACGCACTCGGAGAACCGGCCGGTGACGCGCACGGGCCGGTAATCCCCCGTCCCGAGGAGGTCCGGGTCGGCGCGGCGGGCATGGAGCAGGGCGCGCGTGACAAAGAGCTTGATCCGACCGTCGGGCCAGGCCGCGAGGAGTTCGCGGGCGTCGGTTTCCTTACCCAAGGCCGCCAGGGCGGCACAGCGGGCGGCGTAGTCCACGGGACGGCGGTTGTCGGGGTCCACCAGGGAGAAATCCCACAGCTCGTTGCCCTGGTAGAGGTCCGGCACCCCGGGCACGGTGAGTTTCAGGATGACCTGCGTGAGCGAGTTCAGGGCGCCCAGGGCGGCCACGCGGGCGGCCAGGGAGCGGACCCCGCGCCGGAAGGGGTTCGGGTCGGCGGGGTTCTCGGCCCCTTCGAGCAGGGCGGCGATGAAC
>CAXTFX010000510.1:2577-3538 GCA_964243185.1 uncultured Chthoniobacterales bacterium | reverse complement strand
GGTAGAACTCCCGGTCGCAAAGGGCCACGTCCGGCCGGAACTCCCCGATCAAGGCCCGCACCCGCCGCAGGACCCCCGTCGCCTCCGCAAGGCGCCCGGCGATCTGGCCGACGACCGCCGGCACGGACACCCGCCCGGCCCGGTGGACCGTGCGTAGGACGGGCACCTCCGTGACGGGGAACCCCCGCGCCGCCACCGCCGCCGGCACCCGGCCGCCGCCGAGGAAGTGAAACTCGTGGCGGCCCCGCAGCCGCTCCGCGATGGCCAGCGAGCGCATGACGTGGCCGTGGGTGTTGCCCATCACGCCGTAAAGAACCCGCGCCATCGTCGGGCGACGGTAGCGGGCGGGGCGCGCGGGGGCAACGGCGGGGTTTTGCGGCGGGCTTGCCGGTTTCGCGTCCGGGCGGTATTCTGCCGGCGTGTCAACCGAACTCGTCACCAGTCCCGTGGACGTCGTCGGGCCGCCGGACCTGAGTGACTACGAGCTGGAAAGAAACAAGCCCACGCCCAGCTTCAACCACGGGGTCGTGCAACATCGCCTTGGCACCGCCCTTTCCTCCTTTTCAGCCTTCACGCTCGCCAGCGAGCTGACTTTGAAATTCCCGGACGGCGAGAAGCTGACGCCTGACCTGTGCGCCTACCCGCGGCGGACCATCGATTGGTCCCGTGACATTATCGGCATGACCGAGATGCCCCGGATGGTCGTGGAGATCGTTTCTCCCTGTCAGGGTTTTCAAGACATCATGGAAAAGCTCGACCGCTTTTTCGCTCACGGCGTCGAGAGCGCCTGGGTCATTCAACCCTACTCCCAGAGCATTACCATTTACCTCCCCGGCCAATCCCGCCCGTTGAATTTCTTCCAAGGCGAGGTCCGCGACCCCGCCACCGGCATGACCGTCCGCGTGGAGGACATTTTCGCCTGAAGTGCCCCGCGCCGGACCGATTCGCCGCCTCCACCAGC
>CAXTFX010000510.1:0-2567 GCA_964243185.1 uncultured Chthoniobacterales bacterium | reverse complement strand
GTGACGCCACCACGGGTCTGAGCGTCCGGCTGGAGGAGATCTTCGCCTGAACCGCCTGACGTTCGGATGCGCCGCCTCCGCCAGCAGCAGCGGCTCGCCGCCGGGTTCCTCGCCGCCTGCGTCGTCGTCGGCCTGCTCGGGGCGTTGACCAAACGGCGGGAGATCTTCCCGCTCTACTCCTGGTTCCTGTTCTCCCTGGTGCCCACGCGCACCGTCGCCTTCGACGTGCTCGTGCGGGAGGCCGGCGGGCGCGCGTATGACCCGCCCGTCTCCTATCGCCGGGTCACGGAGAGCTTCCGCAACCCCCACTCCATCGTCGCCTACCGCGCCGTGCAGGACCTCGGCCGGGCGGTGGAAACGGGGCAGGAAACCGATGCCGCGCGCCTGCGCCGCAGCTTCGAGGCCCGGTTCAAGGCTTGGCCGGTGCGCTACGATCTGGTAAAGGTCGCCTCCGACAATCCCCTCGAACATTGGAAAAACGGTCAACCCCAGCGCAGCGACCCCCTGGCCAGCTTCGCGGTGGAACGGCCGTCGGCCGCGCCCTAGTCCGCTGGTGCCGCCCCCCCGCCCCAACGGCGGAGCACCGCGGCGGCTACGAGCGCTGGCTCGACCTCCGCGTCTGGCGGCGGTTCCTGGCGGGGAGCGTTTCCACCCCGGCCCCCGCCGGTGCGATCCGCGCGCAGGCGGCGCGCTTCGGCCTCGCCGCCGGGCTGGTGCGCGGGTTTTACGCCTTCAGCCTGTTCCTCGTCGTCGGCGGGCTGCCGGACCTCGCGCGCCAGCCCGTGCCGGGGCGCTCGTTCCTGCTCTGGCCGGTGGCGTGGCTGGGCTGGGTCCGTCCGCCGGAGGTCGGGCCCGGGCTCGTCTTCGGCCTGCTGCTCGCGGGCGCGGCGGCGGCGGCGTTCGTGCCGCAGCGGCGTTGGGCGCGCGGGCTGGCCGCGCTGGGCTGGCTGGAGTTCGTGGCCCTGGGCAACTCCGCCGTGAAGATCGGCCACAGCCAGCACCTGCTGGTGATCGTCGCGGGCGTGTTCGTGTTCCTGCCGACGGGCTGGCACCGGCCCGCCGCCGTGGTCCCGCGGATGCTGCGCCAGCGCACCCTGCTCGTTTTCTGGACCGCCCAGGCCGCCGTCCTGCTGACGTATTCGCTCTCCGGCCTGGGCAAGTTCGCCGGGGCCGCCTACCAGCTCACCCGCGGGGAGATCGGCGCCTTCTCGCCCTACGCCCTGGCCTATCATGTCGCCGACCGCTTACTTCAGACAGCCAGCGTTTCCGTCCTCGGAGAATGGCTCATTGACTACCCGCTGCTCGGCTGGCCGGGGATGCTGTTCACCGTCTATCTCCAGGGCACCGCCATTGCCGTCGCCTTCCGCCCGGCGCTCCAGCGCTGGTGGGCCGCCGGGCTGGCCGCCTTCCACGTCGTGTCGTTTTTCACGATGACGATTAACTTTCCGCAGAACGTTTTCCTGTTGGCCCTGCTCTTCTTCCACTCCCCCTTCGCCCCGGCCGATCCCCCGCCGCTGCCCCGGCTGCTCGGGGAGACGCCGCTCTTCGGGCCGCTGTGGCGCCGGTTCCCGGCCTTGACCGCCGCCGCCAAACGGGCCAAAGGAAACGTCCGCCCGGTTGCCGCCCGGCCCGCGAACAACTGAAGCCGATGCCCGCCGAGAAGCTGCGCGTCCTCATCCTGACCTCCTCCACCGGGGGCGGTCACAACATGCGCGCGTCCTCCTTCGCGCAGTGGATGGCCCGCGCGCACCCGGACGCCGCCGAGGTCCAGATTCACAAGTGCCTGGAAAACACCCACGGCCTCTACGCCTTCGGCGTCGGCTTCTACAATTGGATTCAGCGCAACGCCCCCTGGGCGCACCACGGCTACTTCAACTTCCTCGAAGTCTTCGCCCCCTGCGGCGACGGCCGGCGCATCTTCGGGGCGGATAACTTCCGCGCCATCCTAGACCACATCCGCCCGCACGTTATCCTCTCCACCCACGGCTCGCTCAACCACGGCTTCTTCGAGCTCGCCCGCGCCCACCTCGGCCGCGACCGCGTGCGCTGCGTGACCTACTGCGGGGAACTCTTCGGCAAATACGGCTTCTCCCGCCACTGGGTGAACCCCGACGCCGACCTGTTCATCGGCGCCGTGCCCGAGTGCGCCGCGATGGCGCGCGGCCTCGGGATGTCCTCGGAGCGGACGGTCGTGGGCGGGTTCCTGCTCAACCCGTCCTTCTACGAAGCCCCGCTCACGACCGAGCAGCGCGCCCGGTTCCTGGAAAACGACCTCGACCTCGACCCCAGCCGGTTCACCCTCCTGCTGTCCACCTCCGAGCACGGCGCGCACAACCACCCCGCGCTCCTGGAAGCCCTCTACGCCGCCCGCCGCATCCTCGACCTCGACCGGGTGCAGGTCATCGCCCTCTGCGGCCGCCACCACGCCACCTTGCAGCGCGTCGGCGTCTGGGCCAAGGCCCACCCCGGCCTGCTCCTGCGCCCCCTGCCCCGCACCGACCGGATGGCCGTTTTCATGCAGGCCGCCAGCGCCATCGTCGCCCGCCCCGGCACGGGGACGACCTCCG
>CAXTFX010000509.1:0-3549 GCA_964243185.1 uncultured Chthoniobacterales bacterium | reverse complement strand
CGGAGGCCCGGGGCGAAAGCCTCCGCAAGACGATGAGCATCCCCGTGTAGATCTCGGTGGTCGCCGTATCATTAAAAAACATCCGCAGGCCGAGGAGCTGATGGGCCCACGCGAAGAGGGGACTGTGGGTAAACAGCGGCTCCACGCCCTTCGCTTCGTAGGCGGTGAACTTCAGGGCACCGAACCCGAGCAGGATGACGGCGAGCGCGTAGCGGGTGAGGGAGAAACCCAAAGTTTCGAGGTGATGACCGGATGGTTTGGTGGGGTTCACGGGACGGGAGCAGCGTCAGGCGGGCCAGACCGCACAACGGCAAGCGGCGGGGGGAGCGGGGCAGGATGACCCGGACGACGCCTTCCGCGGGAGACCGGGCGACGCGCGCGGCAACCAGCGGCGCCGTCACACGACACCAACGGGGTGGAGCCAGCGACGGGAAAGTTATTCCCGAACCGCCCAAGAATGTTCGGCCCCCAACGCGAGCAGCTCGGCGACGATGGCGGCGCCGATGCCGCGGCTGCCCCCGGTGACGAGCGCACGCCGGCCCTCCAGCGACCACGGAGACGGGGCGGCGCTCA
The DNA here is from genome assembly GCA_964243185.1 of uncultured Chthoniobacterales bacterium. GTDB lineage: Bacteria > Verrucomicrobiota > Verrucomicrobiia > Chthoniobacterales > SZAS-18 > CAXTFX01. The sequence continues at coordinate 2,976 of CAXTFX010000509.1, read as the reverse complement.
CGCGGACACCGCCCTTTCCTCCAAGGACGGGTAGTCCGTGTAGCCGTGCTCCGCGCCGCCGTAGAAGCTGGCGCGGTCGTGGCGGTTGAGCGGGGCGTTCTCCCGGAAGCGTCGCGGCAGGTCGGGGTTGGCGATGAACGGCCGGCCGTAAACCACCGCGTCGGCCTCGCCCGCCCGCACGGCCGCCTCGCCGCTCTCGCGGGTGTGGCCGCCGGCGGAGAACAGCCGCGTATCCTCCCGCAGCCGGGGGCGGAAGTGGCGGGAGTTGAGTGCCTCGTCGAATGGCTCCACGTCCGCGTTGCCCGTCACGCGGGGTTCCACGAAGTGAACGTAGGCCAGGGGGAAACGGCTCAGTTCCCCGACGGCGTGGGCGAATTGTCCCCAGCGGTCGGTGTGGGCGATGCCGCCGAAGGTGTTGGCGGTCGAGGGGCGCACGCCGATGCGCCCGGCGCCCCAGACGTTCACGACGGCCTCCGTCACTTCGAGCAGGAAGCGGCTGCGGTTTTCCACGCTGCCGCCGTAGCGGTCGGCGCGTTGGTTGGCGCCGTCGGCCAGGAACTGCTCGAGGAGGTAGCCGTTGGCGCCGTGGACCTCCACGCCGTCGAAGCCGGCCTCTTTCGCCCGCGCCGCCCCGCGGGCGAGCTCCCCGACGATCCCGACGATCTCCCCCCGTCCGAGGGCGCGGGGGACCGGGTGGGGCTCGACCACGCCGGGGGCGACCGGGGACTCGCCGTCGCTGGCCAGGGCGCTGGGGGCGACGGGTAGGTCGCCGCCGGGTTGCAGGTCGGGGTGCGACTGCCGGCCGGCGTGCCAGAGCTGGAGGAAGGTGCGCCCGCCGGTGCCGTGGACGGCGCCCGTGACCCGCTTCCAACCCTCGGCCTGCCCGGGGGTGTGGATGCCCGGGGTGTGGAAGTAGCCGTGGCCGCGGGGGGAAACGGGCGTGGCCTCGCTGATGAGCAGGCCGGCGGAGGCGCGCTGGCGGTAGTAATCGGCGTTGAGTTCCCAGGGCACGTTGCCCGGCATCCGCGCCCGTGTCCGGGTGAGCGGGGCCATGACGACGCGGTTGGGCAGGGTAAGCGGACCGAGGGCCAGCGGGGAAAGGGGTTGGAACAGGGTGGTTTCAGCGGTGGTGGTGGTCATGGGTTCTGTGATTGATGGTTTCGTCGGCTGCGCCCGGTGCTCCGGGCGGCGCGGACACCCTGCCCGTCCTTCTTACCCCCGTGAAATAGCGCTTTGCGTTGACAGTCATCGGTTCGGGCGATTACGGACCGGGCCGCATGGAACTGCGTTACCTGCGCTACTTCGTCGCCGTGGCCGAGGGTTCCCCGCCGTGCGGGTTCACCTCTTCGAGATGATCCCCGACCAGCGGCTCCAGGCGTTGGCCCGGGAGACGATCCACGTCGGCTTTACCCGCCCCCTGCCGCGCGCGCAGGCGGGGGGCTTCGTCCAGGAGCGCGTTTACCGCGACCGGCTCTTCGCCGTGCTGCCGCAAGCTCACCCGCTGGCGGCCGGCGGCCGGGAGGTGCCCCGGAAGAAGCTCGCGGGGGAGGACTTCGTGCTCTACCGGCGCGACCAGGCGCCGGAGTTGGCGGACCGGATGACCCGGCTCTGCATCCAGGCGGGCTTCTCCCCGCGCGTCGTCAGCGAGCCGCCGATGATGCAGACGGTGCTCCTGGCCGTGGCGGCCGGCGTCGGCGTTTCCCTGATGCCCGGCTGCGTGCGCCACTTCCCGCAGCCCGGCGCCGTGTTCCGGCTGGTGCGCCCGGCCTCCCCGCCCGTGGACCTGGTGCTGGTCCGGCCGAAGAGGGAGAGCCGCCGCCGACCGTGGCGGCCTGGGTGGAGCTGGTGGGCGCGCGCCGGCCGGAGATCGCCGGGAGGATGGGGCTGGACCCAGCGGAGGTTGGGGTGCGGCCACCCGGCCCCGCGGCCGGCGCCCACCAGGCGCCGCCGCTACCGTCCGGCCCGGGCAAACGACGAGGGGTGCTTCAGGGGGTTAGCGGTGAGACGCGCCGCGCCGATGGAGCCGCTCGCGCCGGCGAGAAATACCCGCACGCTGTTGGGTGGTTTGGTTTGGTGAGCGCGCAGGTAGTTTTTTTACGACGGCTTCATCGCCGCGATCTTAGGCAATTGAATGGGGGACTTCGCCCGGGGCGCCGCCGCCACCAGCGCGTCCACCAAGGCGCGGCATTCGCCTTCCCCGGTCGCCAACAACTCGCGAAACGGCCTGACGCGCGACAGCGACCAGAGCATGGCCGCCACCACCCAGGTCGGGCAGCCGTCGAGCCGCGCCTTCCCCCGCGGGTAGATCCGGTAGCCAAGTCCCTTGATCAGCGCGAAGCTCTCGTGCAGCCCGCGCGCGAGGACGACCGTTTCGCCCCACGCCGCCCCGCCGCCGCGCCGCTCACCCGCCACCGAGACGCTCTCGAAGGCGATGCACAGCGGCACGTGGCAGCGCAGCCAAAGGGGCATGTCGGGTTCCAGGACCGCCGGCAGCCCGGCGGTGTTGAACACCTCCACCCAGCGCGGCTGGCCCAGGAGGGTCCGCTGGCCGGCGGCGCCAATGCTGGCCCGGAGCCTGCCGTCCTGGTCGAAGTTGGCCTGCACGAACGGCATCCCGAAGGAGCAGCGTTCCGCGCCGACGGCCTCCCGCAGTTGCTCCGGCTCGAAGGTGACGAACATGAACTGGACGCACCTGGCCGCACTACGGTGCAAGGCCGGCAGCACCGCGCCGACCTGGTGAGCGAGCAGGGTGACGAGGACGAGGTCGTAGGGCGTCCGCTCGTCCAGCGTGTCGGTGACCCGCACGTTGGCCCGCTCGCCCTTGACGTTGACGATCCCGTCGTCACGTTGAAGCTGTTGGAGCCGGGCGGAACCGGGCCGCGCGATGACGGTGACCTCGTGGTGGCCAACGCGAGCCAGTTGAAAGGCAAAGGTGCTACCGATCTTACCAACCCCGAGGACGGCGATGCGTAAAGA
>CAXTFX010000508.1:0-3554 GCA_964243185.1 uncultured Chthoniobacterales bacterium | reverse complement strand
CGGTGGAGCTCTACGCCGTCCGCGTCGAGCGCCGGGCGGAACGCGGCGACCAAATGCTCCCCGGACCCGCGGCAAGCTGGCCCCGGCACGACGCGCCCCCCGACGGCGAAACCTCGGCGTGGTTCGACGGCCGTTGGCAACGCACCCCGCTCCACCACCGCGCCCGGCTGCGGCCCGGCGCCACCCTCGCCGGCCCCGCCATCGTCCTCGACGGCATCGCCACCGTGGTCGTGGAACCGGGCTGGACGGGGACCGTCACGCCCACCGGCGACCTCGTGCTGGAGACCGTGGAACGTCCCTCCGGCCAGCCGGTCTCCGGCAACTTGCATCCGGCATCCTGCGGCTCCCCGGACCCCGTCGAGCTGGAACTTTTCCACCAGCGGTTCGCCTCCGTCGCCGGGCAGATGGGCGCGGCCCTGCGGCGGGCGGCCATCTCCGTCAACGTCAAGGAGCGGCTGGATTTCTCGTGCGCGGTGTTCGACGCCGACGGCGCGCTCGTCGCCAACGCCCCGCACATCCCCGTTCACCTCGGCGCGATGGGCGAGTGCGTGCGGCTCCTGCGCGCGGACGTGCCGGACGTGCGGCCGGGCGACGTGCTGGTTTCCAACGACCCGTTCCGCGGCGGCTCGCACCTGCCGGACGTCACCGTGGTCACGCCGGTCTGGGACGCCGCCGGACCGCATGTCCGCTTCTGGACGGCCTGCCGCGCGCACCACGCCGAGATCGGCGGCACCGCGCCGGGCTCCATGCCGCCGGACGCGCGCACGCTGGCGGAGGAGGGCGTGCTCCTGCGGGCCGTCCGCCACCGGCCGGACGACCCGGCGGGCGAGGAACGGTTGCGCCGCTTGTTCCTCGACGCCCCGTTCCCCAGCCGCAACGTGGCGGAAAACATGGCCGACCTCCGCGCGCAGGTCGCCGCCAACGCCGTCGGCGCCGGCCTGCTGGCGGAACTCGCCGCCCGCCACGGCGCGGACACCCTGCGGGACTACGCCGCGCACCTGCGCCGGACGACGGCTGCGAAGATGCGCGCCGCCCTGGACCGGCTCCCGCCCGGTGAGCACCGGTGCGCCGACGTGATGGACGACGGCACGCCCGTTCGCGTGACGGTGACGCTCCGGCCGGGAACGCCCGCGCGGTTTGACTTCACCGGCTCCGGCCCGGTCCACCCCGGCAACCTCAACGCCAACCCGGCCATCGTCGCCTCGGCCGTGACCTACGTCCTGCGCTGCCTCCTGGCCGAGCCCCTCCCGCTCAACGCCGGGCTGCTCGACGCCGTGGCGATCATCCTCCCGCCCGGCTCCCTGCTCGACCCGCCCGGCGACCCGGACCCGGCCCGCTGCCCGGCGGTGGCCGGCGGCAACGTGGAAACCAGCCAGCGCGTCGTGGACGTGCTCCTCGGCGCCCTCGGGCTGGCCGCCGGCAGCCAGGGGACGATGAACAACCTGCTCTTCGGCGAGAAAAGCTTCGGCTACTACGAGACCGTCGGCGGCGGCGCGGGCGCGACCCCGGCCGCCGACGGCGCCAGCGCGCTGCACACGCACCTCACCAACACCCGGCTGACGGACCCGGAAACCCTGGAGGCCCGTTGCCCCGTGCGCCTGTGGCATTGGGCCGTCCGCCGCGGCTCCGGCGGGACGGGCGCGCGCCGCGGGGGCGACGGGATGGTGCGCGAGCTGGAGTTTCTCGCGCCCGTGACGGTGTCCCTGTTGACCTCCCGCCGCCGCACCCGCCCCGCCGGGCTCGCGGGCGGGGAGCCGGGCGCGGCCGGGCGCAACCTGCGGCGGCGGAACGGCGACGACGCCTGGACGGAGCTGCCGCCCACGGCCGGTTTCGCCGCGGCCCCCGGCGACCGGCTGCGGCTGGAAACGCCCGGCGGGGGCGGCTGGGGGAGGGCCGCGTCCGGGACGGTTTAGAACCCCATCCCCGGCAACCCGAGGCCGCCGGCGATCTTGCCCATCTCGGATTCCTCCATCTTGCGGGCGTCGGCGAGGGCTTGCTTGATGCCTCTGAGGACGAGGTCCTCGAGGAATTCCACGTCCTCGGGGTCCACCACGGCGCGGTCAATTTTCAGGGAAACGATCTCGCGGGCGCCGTTGGCGACGACCGTGACCTTGCCACCGCCGACGGTGGCGGTGACGGTTTTCTCGGCGAGACCGGCCTGCGCCTTGGCGGCGTCGGCCTGCATCTTCTGCGCCTGTTTCATCAGTTTCTGGAGGTTCATCGTGGGAGGGTTCGGGAAGGGTTGGGGGCCAGGAGGCACAAAAATCGCGACGGGGGAGCGGGGCAGCCGGGTCAGGAGGAAAGTTTCACGTCCTTGATCTCGCCCTCGAACACCTTCAGGGCCTTCTGGATCAGCGGGTCGTTCTTGAAGGAGGCCACCGGGTCGGGGTCGGGGACGGGCGCCCCGGCACCGTTCGCCGAGGGGGTGGAGTTTGGGGGGCCACCGGCGGACGGGATGGCCGCCGCGGCGGGCTCGGGCAGTGCCGGGGGCGGCGGGGCGCCGGGGGTGAGCAGTTCGAGCTTCAGCGTGACGGGCTGGCCGGCGAGCTTGGTGAGGATGCCCTCGAGGAACTGGCGGTTGGTGGCTTTGTTCAACGATTCCAGCACCATCTTCTGGCCGGAGGGGAACCCGGCGCGCAGCTCGCCCTCCCCGGTGATGTCCAGGGGGGTGCCCTCCTGCACCCAGGACGTGATGAGGGGGCGCTGGGAGCGGAGTTGGGCGATCAACCCCGCCCAGAGCGAGGCCGGTTCGGGGAGGGGTTGCGGGGCCCGGGCGGCGGGTGGCTCCGGGGCGGGGACCGCCGCCGGTTCCGGTTTGGTCTCGGCGGGCGCGGGGGCCGGCTTGGCGGGGACGAGGTTAAGCTTCGGCGGCGGGGAGGGCGCCGCCGCGGGCGCCGGGGTGGGCTTCGCCGGGGCGACGGCCTGTTTCAACCCGGCGAAGCTCCCTTTCCCCGGGGGACCTTCGGCGACCCGCGGCACGGATGGCACCGGGGTTTTCGGGTTCCCGGGGCCGTCGGGGGCTGCGGTGGGCAACTCGCCCTCGCGCAGGGCGGTGAGGGCTTCGAGGACCTCGTCCAGGCTGGCCTGTTGCAGGGTTTGGATGGCTTTGATGACCGCGATCTCGAAGCCGAGCTTCTTGTTGGAGGCGAATTTCATCCGGCCCTCGGCGGCGGCGAAGCTCTCGATGAGTTCGAGCAGGCGGTCGGTCCTGAGTAGGGCGGCCTGCTCGGAGAGGGCCGCCAGGGTGTCGGCGGGGAGCTCGCCGCTCAGGCCGGCCGGGTTGACCTGGGAAACGAGCAGGTTGCGCAGGTGGGTGATGAGGTCGCCCGACAGGCGCAGGAGGTCCTTGCCGGCGGCGGTCTGCTCGTCGAGCACGGCGAGGGCGGCGGGCGTTTCCCCGCGCAGGATGTTCCCGGCCAGGGCGGCGACGACCTGCGGGGCGGTGAAGCCGAAGATGTCGAGCACGTCGTGGGCGGCGATGGCGTCCCCGCAGAAGGCCACGAGCTGGTCGAGCAGGGATGGGGCGTCGCGCAGGCCGCCGTCGGCGCCGACGG
>CAXTFX010000507.1:0-3564 GCA_964243185.1 uncultured Chthoniobacterales bacterium | reverse complement strand
GCTCACCGACGGCAACGACACGGCTGGGGCCGCCCGCGAGGCCGCCGCGCGCCTGCGGGCCACGGGCGCGGAGCTCTGGACCGTGCCCCTGCGTAACCCGGCGCGGCCGGAGGCCCTCGTCGAATCTCTGGACGTGCCCCGCTCCCTCGCCCCGGGGGAGGCGTTCGATGCCCGCGCCGTCCTGCGCTCCAACATGGCGACCACGGCGCGGGTGAACCTCTACGCCGACCGTTTCCTCGTGGACCACCGGGACGACGTGCCCGTGAACGCGGGCCGCACGGAGGTCACGTTCCCCAACCTGCGCGCCCCGGCCGGCGGCGGGCTGGCGGGCTACGAGGTGGAAATCCTGCCCGCGGCCGACACCCTGGTGGAGAACAACCGCGCCGGGGCCGTCGCCGCGCTGTCCGGGCCGCCGCGCGTGCTCGTCGTGGACGGTGACGAACGCACCGCCGCGCCGCTGGCGGAGGCCCTGCGCGCCGAGAAGCTGGACGTGGACCTGCGCGGCCCGACTGGGCTGCCGACGACGCTGGAGGACCTGCAACGCTTTGACCTCGTGATGTTGTCCGACGTGAGCGCCCTCGGGCTGGGGCGGGAAACGATGGAGCTTTACCGGCGCTGGGTCGGCGACCTCGGCGGCGGCTTCGCGCTGCTCGGCGGGGAGAACTCGTTCGGCGTCGGCGGCTACTACCGCACGCCCGTGGAAACCATGCTCCCCGTGCGCCTGGAGCACGACGACCGGCAGGAAACGCCCACCGTGGCCCTGCTCGTCGTCCTCGACCGCTCCGGCTCCATGACGGCGACGGTGGGCGGGCAGACGAAGATCTCCCTGGCCGACCAGGGCGCCGTCCTGGCCATGAACGTCCTCGGGCCGCGGGACCTTTTCGGGTTAACGGCCGTGGACACCGTCGTCCACCCCGTCGTGCCGATGGGCCGGCTGGCCGACACGGCCCGCGGGGCGGTGGCCGACCGCATCAGCGCCATTGATGCCGGCGGGGGCGGCATTTACATCCTCACCTCCCTCGTGGACGCCTTCCGGGTGCTGCGCGAAACCCCGGCCAAGATCAAGCACTGCATCCTGTTCTCCGACGCCGCCGACGCGGAGGAAAAGGTGGCCAACGAGATGCCCGACGGCACCAAGGGCACCGGCACGGCGCTGGACCTCGTGGGCCAGATGCGCGCGGAGCGCATCACCACCAGCGTCGTCGGCCTGGGCACCAACGGCGACAAGGACGTGGCGTTTCTGCGCCTGCTGGCCGACGGCGGCGGGGGCCGGTTCTACCTGACGGAGGACGCGCGCAACCTGCCGCAAATTTTCTCCACGGAAACGATGAAGGTCGCGCAATCCTCCCTCGTGGAGGAGCCGACCGCCGCCCGGCCGGCCGGCCCCTCGCCCATCACCGCCGGCATTGATTGGGCGGGCGCGCCGCTGCTGCTCGGCTACAACGCCACCCGGCCCAAGCCGACGGCGGAGGTCGCGCTGTTGTCGGAGGCCGGCGAGCCCCTGCTGGCGACCTGGCGCTACGGGCTGGGCCAGACGGCGGCGTGGACGAGTGACGCCAAGGCGCGCTGGGCGGCGGAGTGGCTCGGCTGGCTGGGCTACGGCAAGTTCTGGGCGCAGTTCGCCCGCGCCCTGCTGCGCCGGGACGCCCGCGGGGGTTTCGCCGTGCGGACGACAGAGACCGGCGGCGGGGAAACGCTGCGCCTGGACATTGACGCCATCTCCCCGGAGGGCCGGTTCCGCGACGGGTTGACGATCACGGTCGCCGCGCTGGACCCGGGGACGAACGAGACCCGCGCCGTGTCCGCCCCGCAGACCGGCCCCGGCCTCTACCGCGCCGAGGTGACGCTGCCGGCGGGCGGCGAGGGGAACACGATGTTCGCCGTGTCCGCCGCGGAACTTCCCGACGAGCGGCCCTTCGTCTTCGGCCACGCCCGCCCGGTCGCCGCGGAGTTCCGGCGGATGGAGCCCGACGAGGCCCTCCTGCGGGAGCTCGCCGCGGCCGGCGGCGGACGCTTCGAGCCGACCCCCGCGGAGGTCTTCGAGACCCGTCCCGCGGCCGGCGGGAACGGCGGGCGGTGGCGCGATGCCACGGGGGCGTTCCTGCTCGCGGCGCTGCTGCTGTTACCCGTGGATGTCTTCCTACGCCGGCGGACGTGGGGTGGCCGCGCTTCGCGCGGAATGACGAAGTCCGAATGACGAGACCAGAAGGAAATCCGAAGGTCCAAGCCCGAAAATCCCGGACCGTCATTGAGGCACTCGTCATTCTTTCTGGTTTCGTCATTCGGACTTCGTCATTCCGCCGCAGGCGGCAGCCGATGCCCGCCAAGGAAACGAAAGTAGGGTCGTAATGGTCATCCAGGTCGTTCGCTACCTCGTGCCCCCCGGCCGGGAGCTGGAATTCGAGGAGGCGTGGCGGCAGGCCAGCAAACCCCTCGCCCGCTCGACGCACTGCCTGGGCTACAGCCTGACGCGGGCCACGGCGGAACGGAACCGTTACCTGCTCATGGTCTATTGGGACACGCCGGACGGCCACCGCTTCGCTTTCCAGCAGAGCCCGGACTTCGCGGAGGTGCGCCGCCTGATTGATCCCTTCGTCGCGGGCGTAGAGGAGGACGGGCACTACCGGAAGACGGGCGTGGAACTGGTTAAGCACCAGCTCATCCGTATTTCGGGGCAGGCGAGGTGAGGGAGCGCGGCGCGAGGCGGACCGTTGGAGGTTACTCTTCGACCGGGGCAGCGGGGCGGGCCCCTGCGTTCTCCCTCCGGTCCAGCCAGTGGAAGACGACGGCCGCGTGCGGCACCGTCAGCGCGGACAGCAGGATGAGATACGCCGTCAACCACCCGCCGCCGCCCGGCTCCACCGCGGGCCGCGCGAGCAAGTGGTGGAACCCCGGCACCATCACCAGCGCCCCGAGCGCGAACGGCCAGACCCGCCGGTAAAATAAACCTACCCGCCGGAGCACCCCGCCGGCCGCGGGAGTCCCGGGCTGGAGGGCGGCCAGCCGTTCGACGTGCCGCCAGGCGTGAAAGCACACGAAGTAAACGCCCACCGAGGCGACCGCCGGCAGGAAGCGGAAGAGCGCGAGCAGGAGCAGCGTCTCCAGCGCTTGCCGACCCAGCCGGCGCCAGGCCCGTTCCGGGTCACGCTCCCCGGCCATGACCGCGTCCAACGCGGTGAGGCTGAGGATGACCGCTTCCAACAGCACACCCACGATGAGGAGCGGCCACGCCGTCGCCGCGATGGCCTCCCCCGCCGCGGCGCTGCCCGCGAGGGCGTCCAGCACCGCCCACCCCTCCGCCGCCGGCCGCAACGCGAGCGAGCCGGCCACGACCACCAGCCCCCGGCCGAGCGCCAGGGCTGCCCAGCGCCGGGTGCGCGGGGGCAACGTGCCGGAGGCATCCGCGCTGCCCCAGTGCCAGGCCGTCAGCAGCAGGAACCCAACGGTGGACGCCAGCCGGGTCCAATGCCACGCCGCCAGAGTCACGCCAACCGCGACCAAGTAAAAGCCCCCGACGCGTAACCACGGCCGCAGGGTGGTCCACCGTTGGCCCGCTGCCCACTG
>CAXTFX010000506.1:0-3568 GCA_964243185.1 uncultured Chthoniobacterales bacterium | reverse complement strand
CGAACGACCCCCTTTCCCTGTTGAACAAGGTCGTCGAACTCAACGCCGGCCCGACCCTGGACGTCGCCACCGTGGAACGTGTCCTGGAGGTGACGTTGAAGACGGACGCCGACGAGACGACCGACTACTTCGTCGTCCACAAGGGCCACCCGCGCGACGGTGCCCGGAGCGAGGTCCAGTCCGTCGAACTCCGCACCGCCCGCCGCGACCAGGACGAAGCCAAAGGGGAACTGCTGATCGTCGAAACATCGCGCGCCTGCCCGCTGAAATTCGCGGACGTGGAGGCGAAGCTTGGCCCCCCCGCCAACGTCACCCCCCCGCCCCCGGAAGCACGGCACGATTATTCCGCCCTCTACCACTACGTGCTGGCAGACCACCCGGTCATCTTCCGCGCCGGTCCAGACCCCGAGGAGAAAATCCTGTCCATCTCCGTGCACCGGACGCGCTGACACTTGGACCCGCACACCGCGTGGCCGTTCCATAACCCCTTCCACCCCATGCCCCAAGGACCCGCCGCCCGCCTGGGCGATCCTACCGCCCACGGCACCCCGCTGGCGCCCGGGCCAGGCAGCCCGAACGTGATGATCGGCTTCAAGCCCGCGTGGCGCGCCGTGCCCACCGCGGCCGGTGCCGCCCTGCTGGCCGCCAAGAAGTCCTCCGACGTGACCCTGAGCATCGCCGCCGCGGCCACCATCGCGGCCGCCGTGCCCCCGGCGCTGGGGCTGCCCGTCGCGCAGGCCGCGGAGGTGGCTGCGCGCGCCGCGGCCATGTCGGCCTTGTCTTCCGCCATCAGCGCCGCGGCGGCCGCGCCCCCCGCGGACAAGCACCTTTGCGCGATCCCCTTCGCGCCCGCCCCGCCGGATTATCCGCCCTCCCCCGCGCCGCCCGGCCCGCCGCACGGCCCGGGCGTGGTCATTGACGGCTCGAAGACGGTCCTGATCAATTTCCTGCCCGCCTGCCGTCAGGGCGATCACGTCCTCGAAGCCCTCGGACCGCTGGACCCCATCGCGATGGGGTGCCCGACGGTCATCATCGGGGGTTAGCCCGCCGGGAAATTTACCGGGAATCCCCTTGCCCCGGCGCCCGCTTGGCGCACGGTCGGCGTCCATGCGCGCCGCCGACCGCCCCGCCGCCGTCCACCCTTGGTTCAGCCTCGTGCTGTTGACGGGGATCAACCTGTTCAACTACTTCGACCGCTCCATCATGAACGCGGTCCTCGGGCCGCTCCAGAAGGATTTCCGGTTGTCGGACGAGGCGGCGGGTTTCGCGGCGACAGCCTTCATGGTCGGGTATTTCCTGACCTCGCCGGTGTTCGGGGTGCTCGGGGACCGGTTCTCCCGCAAGTGGCTCTGCGCGGCGGGCGTGTTCTGCTGGAGCGTGGGGACCATCCTCACCGGGTTCGCGCCGGGCTACGTTTCCCTGCTCCTGTGCCGCGGTCTGGTGGGGTTGGGCGAGGCTTCCTACGCGGCGCTGGCGCCGGGTTGGCTGGCGGATTTGTTCAACCGAGAGCAGCGCAACCGGGCGCAGACGATTTTTTGCGTCGGCCTGCCCGTCGGCTACGCGCTCGGCTACGCCTTCGGGGGCTACGTGGAGAAGCACTTCGGCTGGCGGAACGCCTTCTTCGCGGCCGGGGCGCCGGGATTGGCGCTGGCCGTGGGTCTCTTGTTCCTACGGGAGCCGGCGCGCGGGGTGATGGACGACGGGGCGGCGGGTGGCGGGCCGGGGGAGGCACCCGGCGGGGGGAAACCGCCCGGCTGGCGGGAGGTGCTGGGTCTGTTCCGGCTGGGCACGTATAACCTGCTGCTCGTAGGTTACACCGCTTACACCTTCGCCCTGGGCGGGTTCGGGGTCTGGGCGCCGCAGTTTCTCGTGCGACTCCACGGTCTGGCCAACGACCGGGCGACGCTGTTCTTCGGGGGGACGCTGGTGGCTTGCGGCCTGGTTTCCACCCTCGTGGGCGGCGCCCTGGGCACGGCCTGGCAGCGGCGCACGCCCGCGGGTTATGCCAACGTGCTGGCTCTGAGCGCCCTGCTGGGGACCCCGCTGGCCGCGGCGGCGTTCCTCGTCCAGGGGGCGTTCGCCGCGCAGGCGTGCCTGGCGGGGGCCATGTTGGCGCTGTTCCTGTTAACGGGGCCGATCAACACGCTGATCCTGGAAACGGTGCCCGTGACGCTGCGGGCCAGCGCGATGGCGGTGACGATTTTCACCATCCACCTCTTCGGCGACCTGGTTTCGCCGTGGGCCGTGGGCCGGGCCTCTGACGCGCTCGGGGGGAACCTGCGGCTGGCCGTGCTGATCCTGCCCGCGATGCTGGCCGTCAGCGCCGGGGTGTGGACGTGGCTGGCGTGGCGACAACGGGCCGGCGCCGGTGAACGGCGGCTGGCGGCTACGGCGGAGGGTTGAAGGTTGCGGGGCGCCTGGCGGGAGACGGAAGATGTCCCCACCGCCCGTCGCCCCCCGCCTCACGGCGTGGCTAACGGGAGGACGATCTTCACTTTGGCCTTGGAGGCAGCGGGGTTGACGAAATAGTTGGAGCCGCCGTTGAGGATCAGCTTGACGGTGCTCACGCGGTCGCCGCCGCCGTTGATGGCTTTGACCTTGACCCGCACCGAATCCTGACCGGTTGGAATGACGGCGATGCCGGAGAGGAAGCGGTATTCCTGACCGTTGCTGGCGGTGCCACGGACGGTGTAGCCCACGGTGAGCGGGAGGTCCAGGTTCGCTTCGTTGCCCAGACGGTCGCGGCGTGAGACGATGAACAAGCCCTTCGTCCGGCCGTCGGTGGTGGTCACAGGCGCGGGGCTGGCATCCACCGAGGGCAGGGGGAAGAGCGGGCCGCGGTGGTGTTCCGTGATGAGCAGGTCGGCCGTATCTTGCGTCCCGAGCACCGCGTTGCCCTGAATCTGGCCCAAGGCCAGGCCGGCGGTCTGGTCCGGCTCGATGAGGGTATCCTGGAGGATGGGGATGACGATGCTCTTGGGCGTGGCGTCCCCGGCGGCCCAGGAGAGGGTGCCGCTGGTGGGCGTGAAGCGCACACCGGGCGCGGCGCTGCCGCCACCCGTGCGGTAGGTCACGGCCACGGGCGTGCCCGTCCCACCGGTGCGGGTGACGTTGACCACGGCGGCGCCGCTGTCCTCAAACGTCTGGTAAACGCCCTGGCTGAACTGGAGGACGGCCGGCAGGTCCGCGTCCACGATCCGCAGCACCGCCTGGTTGGGGGTCCCGAGGCTGGCCGGGATGACCACGTTGCCGTTGAGGTCCGCGAGGGACTGCGGGGAGGCCAGGGTGACGTTTACCTGCACGTCGCCGGCGGCGAGGTTATCGCGCAGGATCGCCACGGAGAACGTCTTCGGGGTGAAGTCGTTGGCGCTCCACGTCAGCGTGCCGGTGGCCGGGCTGGTGAACGTGTCCGCGTAGTTGACGCCGCGCCGGCCGGTGGCGTCGGAAACGAAATACTGGACCGAAACCGTGCCGTTGGAGGCCGAGAACGGGGCCGCGGGGCCGCCGGCGCGGGTCACGGCCGCGAGCACATGGCTCGCCTCGAGCAGTTGTCCGCTGTCATCCATGA
>CAXTFX010000505.1:0-3569 GCA_964243185.1 uncultured Chthoniobacterales bacterium | reverse complement strand
AGGCCCTGGCCGAAGGCCGCCCGCCAACCCCCGGGCCGGACGACGCGCTGGAAACCCAGCGGCTCGCCCTGGCCGCCAAGCGCAGTTGGCGCGAGGGCCGCCCGGTCCGGGTTGCTGAGGTCGAGGGATGAATCCCGAAACGTAATTTTGGGCAAAATTTAGACCTGCCGAATGCTGGGTTACCCTCGAAAATTGCACAGAGGCTCCTTTGCGACGCCAATTCCGGGATGATAACTCACAATGAACGCATGATTTCACGAGGCGAAACGCCCGGAATTCATGTCTATCAGCGCGGCAAAGTTGGTATCAGACGATTCTTCGTTGATGTAGTTACCAATTACAGGATTGCGATCATTACATCCCTTTTGGCGTAGAGGCGTCACCGGCGTAGCTGACGGCCATGGCACGACCGCGCTCGGTCAACGGCACGACGTGCCAGCGATAGTTGCCGGCGACATCGCGCCGCCGCACGTGCTTGAGGTCCTCGTCGTCGGGCGGAATCCCATTCAGGAAGCGGTCGAGGATGTCCCAACGGTTCTTGTAGAGTGCCGCGGCGGCCACCAGGGTGTGAAAGCGCACCAGGGGAACCTGGTCCACCCACGAGGCGCAGTGAGCGGCGACGACCGTGGACGGGTAGATGTAAACGTCGGGGGCGATCTCCGGCCCGTCGTGGACGCGCAGGTCCACGAAGGCGAAGAAGACGCGCTCCTGGGAAAGCTTGGCCGAGGAGCGGCCCAGCGGGAATTCCACACGGTGGGGCTGCTTGGCCTCGCCTCGACCCTTGAGGCGTAGGGCGTGCTCGGTGGTCTTGACCTGGATGGCCAGGGTCAGGCTGCCGTCGGCGGCGCTGGCGAGGATGTCGATGTGCGGGGCGTTGCCATGGGTGCAGGCCGCGTGGATGCCCTCGGCGGCCAACCTGTGCATGACGTAGTAGAGGCCGGCGGTGCCGGTGAAGATGTGCTTGCCGGTGCTCATGGGCCTTTCAGCGCGTGGCTCTGGAGCCGCGGACCTGCTCGTCCAGGTCAAAGCGGCTGTCCCCGCTCAACTTGAATTCCTGCACGTAGCGGCGGCCCTCCGCTTCGGGGAGCGGTTGGGTTTCGATCTGGGTGAGGTGGGGCACGACCAAAAAGAAGTAGTTGCGCCCGGCCGCGGCGGTGAACACCGCCCGCTTGCCGCTTGCGGTGCGGAGAGAGTGGTCACCCGGGGAGACGTAGCCGTGCAGGTGGGTTTGATGGCCAAAATGCCAAATTCCTGGGAGTCGAGGTCCCCACCCCACAAGACGACGGCGCCCATCGCCATGCCGGGACGAATGACGTAAACGTTGGCCTTGCCGGCGGGCGGGGTGAAGCTCAACGCGCGGCGCTGCATCTCGGGGCTGGCCTCCGGCAGGGACACGCACCCGAGAGCAGAGGCAGCAAGGCAAAAACCAGCAACGACAGCCGACGTGAGGCAACGCGAATCGAACTCGGCTTCACGGTTGCTACTGGCAACAATGGGTCACCCTGCATGACATGAATAAGCTTGTCTCGCGCGTAGCCAGCGTTCTAATTTTGGGTAGAGAAACGAAGCGGGGAACGGCCCGGAACCCGCCGCTCCGCCGTTCGCTTGTCGCACCGGTTGACCCATCGGCCGACCTAGTTCCTACCGATATTCCCCCGCGTATTTCTCGACTTTCTCCACGTTCTCCTTGGTCACGAAGCCGGGGCCGGAGGCGATGTTGCCCGTCTCGTAGATCGGCTTCAAACCATATTGGTCAAGGCGTTTCTGGAACTTGGGGTCGGCCTTGAGGATTTCCTGCACCTTGGCGATGTCCTTCGTGTTCTCGCGCTTCATGATCGCAAAGACCGCCACGGGGATGTAGCCCTGGAGGTAGGGCTGCTGGTCAATGGCGTAGTTGATGGAGCCGTCCTTGATCCCCTTGGTGATGTCAGGCGAGAGGTCGAAGGTGCCGAAGAACGTCTTGCCGGCAGATCCCATCTTGCGTAGGGCCGCCAAGGTCGGGGCAGCGGAGTCCGGCCCGAGCGCGAGGACGGACTGGGTTTCCGGGTGCGCGCGCAGGTAGGCGCTGACCTTGTTCTCAACCGTGGTCGGGTCAATGCCGGTGTCCAGCGTGTAGGGCTTGAAGTCAATGCCCAAGGCGTCCGCGTAGCCGCGGCTGCGCTCGAAGGAGCTGGCGTTGGTGGCGTAGTGGTTGACGCAGACGTAGGACTTGATGCCCGCAGCCTTGGCGCGCTCCCCGGCGGCCTTGCCGGCGTCGTATTCCGGCTGGCCGACGTGCATCAGCGCGCCGAGCTGCTTGCTCTGGACCACGGTGCCGGAGTTGATGGTGATGATGGGAATGTTCTTGGCGCGAACCTGTTCGGCGGGTTTCTTCAGCACGTCGAAGTCCGCGATGTCGAAGATGACGCCGTCGTAGTTGCGCGCGGCGGCCTGCTCGATGATGCGGGCCATGTCGGCGAGGTCGCCGTTGGGCGGGTTGCGGTAGTCCACGGTGACGTTGAAGTCCTTGGCGGCGTCCACGACGCTGTTTTTGACGGTGTTCCACCAGGTGTCGGAGTCCGGCGCGTGGCTGACGAGCACGTAGCGGGCGTCCGCCGCGGCGAGGCTGCCAGCGGCGAGGAGGGTGACGGCGGCCGTGGACAGACCGGTGAGGAGGCGTTTGAGGGGGGATGGGAGCATGTTGTTTAGGTTGGGTTTGGGTTTTGGGGTTGAGGTGAAAGGGAATGCGAAGATCAACGGGCCGCGACGCCGGGCGTGAGCATCCACTCGTGGGCGGGGTCGTTGTGGAAATGCCAGACGCGCTTGGGGCCGGCCATGACGTTCAGGTAATAAGACTCGTAGCCGTGTGGCACGACGACGGGATGGTAGCCGCGCGGGGCGAGCACCACGTCGCGGTCCTCCACCGCCAAGGAGGCGTCCAGATCCCGGGAGTCGGTGTAGAGGCGTTGGAAAACAAAGCCCTGCGGAGGGTTGATCCGGTGGTAGTAGGTCTCCTCCAGCAAGCTCTCCGCGGGCACGTTGTCGGTGTCGTGCTTGTGCGGCGGGTAGCTGGAAGAATGACCCGAGGGCGTGCGGACCTCGACGACCAGGACGGATTCCGCCGGCTCGTCCTGCGGGAGGATGTCGCAGACGTAGCGCGTGTTGGAGCCTTGGCCGCGCACGGAGCGGCGCATCGTGCCGGGCTCGATCAGGCGCGGCGGCAGGGTGCCCCGAGCTGGCGCCCGAGCCACGCCCAGCTCCGCGTCGGCGTCCGCCGAGACGCGGACGGCGGGGCCGGGCGGCAGGTAAACGGCGAAGGGCGAAACGTCCTCGAACACGCTCCGGCGCTGGCCGATCTCCCGCCAGCGCGCGTCGGGCGTCTCCACGGAAACGACGCCGCTGAGCACGACCAGGCACGTCTCCTGGCCCACCGCGGCCGGCAGTTCCAAGCTTTCGCCGCGCGATAGCCGCCACGCGGAGAAGCCGACGTAGCGCCAGCCGGCCGCCGCCGGGGTGACGGCGACGATCTGCCGCCCTTGCGGCTGGGGTCGGATGAGCAGGTCGCGGTTCATGTCCGTTCTGGTTGGGGT
>CAXTFX010000504.1:0-3570 GCA_964243185.1 uncultured Chthoniobacterales bacterium | reverse complement strand
GGCAGAAACCGAGCAGGTAAGCCCCCGCGTTGTTCTGCGAAACCGCCGCGTAGGCAATGGCGAGGAGGACCGCCCCCAGCGGTAAACAGGCACGCGTGGGCAGGATGTAGATGGTGCGGGAGCGCATGGGTGTCAGCCCACCGCGACCGTCTCCAAGAGGTGCCGCGCTAACTCGCGGCCGGCGAGCTGGCCCGGCGACGCGGCGGCGACGCCGATGAGCTCGAGCCGGTGCGCCATCACGGGCACCGCGACGGCCTGCACGTCCTCCGGCAGCACCAGGTCGCGGCCGGCCATCCGCGCCCACGCCTGCGCGGCGTGGAGCAGCGCCAACCCGGCCCGGGGGGATAGACCGGACGGGTGCTGCCGGCGGCTTGCGGCGAGGAGGTCCTGGAGATAATCCAGCAGCGCCGGGGCCGTGTGAACCCGCCGGGCTTCGGCCTGGAGCGCGGCGAGCTGCGCGGGAGACAGCGCCTCGGACAGCTCGGCCAGCAACTCGCGGCGATCCTGACCGACGAGCATTTCCCGCTCGCCCGCACGGTCGGGAAAACCCAGCTCCACGCGCATGAGGAAGCGGTCCAACTGGCTCTCGGGCAACGGGAACGTGCCGACCTGCTGGCGGGGGTTCTGCGTGGCGATAACGAAGAACGGCCGGGGCAGCGGATGGCTCACGCCGTCGGCGGAAACCTGGTTCTCCTCCATCGCTTCCAGGAGCGCGGACTGGGTCTTGGGCGTGGCGCGGTTGACCTCGTCAATCAGGACGATGGGCGCGAAGATCGGCCCGGGGTGGAAGACGAACCGGCCCGTTTCCCGGTCGAAGATGGAGTTGCCCAGGATGTCCGCCGGCAGGAGGTCGCTGGTGAACTGGATGCGGCGAAACGGCAGCCCCAACGACCGGGCCAGGGCGTGGGACAGCGTCGTCTTGCCCACCCCCGGAACGTCCTCGATGAGCAGGTGCCCGCGCGCGACCAGGCAGGCGACGGCGAGGCGGACGGCGTCCTCTTTGCCGAGGAGCACGCGGCCGACCTGGGCGACCAGGGCAGCGAGGGGATCGGGGGAGGTCATCGGAAAAGGATGAAGGTGGAAGGATGAAGGTGGAAGGCAGAGGGGAAGGAGACGCCGTCAGCGGGATTCCGCCTTCATCCTTCATCCCTTCTCAGACCCGCCCCGTCCGCCGCAGCATCGCCCGCGTGCGCTCCCGCAGACCCGCGTCGGCGCGCAGGTCGGCCACGGTCATGGGCAGGCGCCGGCTCCAGTTGCTCTCGGCCGCCGTGCCGGGGACGTTGAAACGGTCCGCCGTGCCGAGCAGGTCGGTGATCATCACCACGGCCATCGCGGAACCCGTGCGGAACAGCCCCTCCAGGAGGTAGGCGTGCTTCGTCGGGTCAAACGGGCCGGGGCGCAGCTCCCCCGGCAGCCCGGCGAACTCGCACAACCGGTCACGTTCGGCCAGGGTATCGTCCCAGCTCGGGGGGTGCGGCTGTTGGGCCAAGACCTTCTCCCAGTTGTTCCACAGCGCCGCCAGCGGCTCGTGGTCGTGCGTGCCGTAGGTAGCCAGGGACAAGGGCGCGTAGGTTTCCGGCCGCAGGAGGGCGCCATACCGCGCCGGGTCCGGTTCCCAGATGGGAATCTTGAACCCGGCGATGCCCAGCGCCGTCAGGCTCGGGCGCACGTAGGGCGGCACGGTGCCGAGGTCCTCCCCGATGAGCACGGTGTCCCCCGCGGCCTCCAGGACCACGCGCAGGAACTCCTCGCCCTCGCGGCGGTTGGCCTCCATGTCCTCCGCGGTGTCGTCCGGCCGGGGCTGGAAGCCGGGGAGCCGGCTGCCGGTTTTGGCCTTGGCCTGTTCCGGGTTCAGCGGCAGAAATTCCGCGTTGCGCTCCGGCCGCCAAGGGAACCCGTAAATCCGGTAGAACCCGAGGATGTGGTCAATGCGGAAAACGTGGAACACCTCCCGCACCCCGTTGACCCGCTGGCGCCACCACGCGAAATCGTTCACGCGCATCCGTTCCCAACTATAGAGGGGGATGCCCCAGTTTTGACCCCACTTCTGGGTGAACGGATCGTCCTTGAAATACGGCTCCGGCGGGGCCCCGCCGCTCCAGGCGAGGCGGAAATCCTCCGGCCGGCTCCAAACGTCGGCCGAGTAGTAGGAAACCCCGAACGGAATGTCGCCCATCAACGCGACCCCCCGCTGGCCGGCGTGACGTTTAACTTCCTCCCACTGCTCGTAGGCAACCCACTGGACGTATTCGTAAAACCGCTGGGCCGAGGCGGTCTCCCGCTTCCGTTCGGGCGTTTGCGTGGTCAACCAGGCGCGGGCCTTCGCCGCCGTCCGCACTTCGGCAGGCCAGCGGTCCCAGCACTCGGTCCCCCCGTGCTGATCCATCAGCACGCGAAACAGGGCGTAGTCCGGCAGCCAGGCGTGGTTCCGTTCGACCCATCCTTCGAACGCCGCTTCCCGCGGGGTGCCGCGCCCGAGGTGCTCCGCCTCGAAGCGCGCGAAAGCCCGCCGCAGGAGGTCGGCTTTGAGGGGCTTGACCACGGAGTAACGCACCGGCCCGTTACGCAGCTTCCCCGTGTTCACCCCCGCCAGCGCCGCTTGGAAGTCCGCCCGGGTCAACTCCTCCGGCGTGCCCGGCGCGAGGTGGAGCGTCGTCGGGTCCAGCGCCATCGAAGAGATGGCGTTGTAGGGGCTATGGTCCCCGCCCGTCTCGTTGATGGGCAAAATTTGCACCAGCCCGAACCCCGCGTCAGCGGCCCAGTCGGTGAACTGCTGGAGCGAGACCGTGTCGCCGACGCCGAGGTCATGGTCCGTGCGCAGGGCGAAAACGGGCACGAGCACCCCGGCCACGCGGCGGTCAGGGGTGAGGCGGAGGGAGGCGTCGGATTCCATGCGGGAACCAATGCGGGCGGCGGGCCACCGCTGGCCGGCTCACTCGCCGCTTCCTGAGCCTACTTCCACCCACCGTCGGGGCCTACTTGAACGCATAGACCATCCCCCATTCGGTCCGGGCGGAGGGGGAGTGCTCGATCTTGACCATCAGGTAATACGTCCC
Source organism: uncultured Chthoniobacterales bacterium (assembly GCA_964243185.1). GTDB lineage: Bacteria > Verrucomicrobiota > Verrucomicrobiia > Chthoniobacterales > SZAS-18 > CAXTFX01. Next base: position 514 of record CAXTFX010000504.1, on the reverse strand, counting down.
CGTGCGCCTGGGCTGCACCGCGACGCCCGAGAAGGACTGCCCGCCCGAGTCCGTGCGGTCCCAGGTTTCCGCGTCGGCGATGTTGCCGTCCCCGTCATAGACATGCACGGAAATCCGAGCGTTCTTCTCGAAGGCCCCGGCGTAAAAACGGTAGGCGTTGCCCTTGAAGAGCTGCTGCGCGATGGGTTTCGCCTCGTTCGCCGGCAGGTCCCCGCGCCACGATTCCGCCCGCAGGGTGTAGCCCTTCTTCAGGTCCGTGCCGATGGCCGTCGCGAAGACCTCCGCCGGCGCCCAGTCGGTCTCCAAGGACGCGCCCGCCGGAGGGGACAACAACAGCGCCCCGCAAAGGGCCAACGTTAAAAGCCGCGCGAGATTTCCCATTTTTCAACCAAGGTTTCCGGCACCTCTCCCAAAAACCGGCTCGGGCGCTGGAACATATCCCCCCCGTAGCCGGCGTTTAGACGCATGTAAGGGTAAGTCAGGTATAGCTCATCCTCCGCCCGCGTGACGGCAA
>CAXTFX010000503.1:0-3582 GCA_964243185.1 uncultured Chthoniobacterales bacterium | reverse complement strand
GAGAAATTGTTCCGGTTCCTCGGCGCCATCCCGGTCGTGCCGGACTTGGACCTCAAGCTCCTCGTCGGCGCGGATGGCCTCGGGGTAATGATGATCCTGCTCGCCACGCTGGTGACGTTGTCCGCCGTGTGGATGTCGGCCCCCCGCCTCCAGCCGGACGTGAATGGCGGCGAGCCGTTGTTCTACGCCTGCCTGCTGTTCATCTCGGCCGGCGCGCTCGGCGCGTTCGTCTCGTTGGACCTGTTCTTCTTCTACGCGTTCCACGAGCTGGCACTCATCCCGACGTTCCTGCTCATCGGCCTCTACGGGCACGGTGAGGACCGGATGCGGGTGGCCTGGAAGATCACGATCTACCTCGCCCTCGGCTCCTTCGTGCTCCTGCTCGGGCTGATCGGCCTCTACCTGTGCGCCCCGGCGGACGTGCGGACCTTTGACCTGACGAAGCTCTACGTGCTCGCCCGCGAGGGCCGCATCGCCGGGGGCTCGGCCCAATACTGGCCCTACCTGATGATCCTGCTGGGCTTCGGCACGCTGATCTCCTTGTTCCCGCTCCACACCTGGGCGCCGGACGCCTACGCCACCGCGCCGACGCCCGCGACGATGCTCCACGCGGGCGTGCTGAAGAAGTTCGGCCTCTTCGGCCTGCTGCGCGTGGCCCTGCCGCTCCTGCCCGACGGGGCGCGGCACTGGACGACCCTGCTGCTGGTCCTGCTCGTCGGGAACATCGTTTACGTGGGGTTCGTGACCATCGCCCAGCGCCGGCTCGACCTGGTGCTCGGTCATTCGAGCGTCATGCACATGGGCTACGTCTTTCTCGGCATCGCGTCGGTGAACGTCGTCGGCCTGAGCGGCGCCGCGCTGATGATGTTCGCCCACGGCCTGTCCATCGCCGCGCTCTTCGCCGTGGCCGGGGAAGTCCGTCAGCGCGTGGGCACCATGCAGTTGTCCGAACTCGGGGGGTTGGGGAAAACGATGCCCTTCGCGGCGTTGGCCTTCGGGCTGGCGACGTTCGCCTCCATCGGGCTGCCGGGCTTCGCCAATTTTGCCAGTGAGACGATGATCTTCTTCGGCGCCTGGGGCAGCCGCGGGGCGCACGTTTTCCGCGTGGACGAGATCACCGGCGCCCTGCGGGCCGGCCGCTTTGACCGTTTCCAGATCGCCACGGTCTGCGCGCTCTGGGGCGTGGTGATGTCAGCCGTTTACATGCTCCGCGCCTACCGCCACACGTTCCAGGGACCGCTGCGCGCCGAACTCGCGCCGTCGCCCTCCGCGGCGGCGGGGGCGGCGTCCCCGACCGGCGCGGACGTGGCCGCCGTGCCCGTGGCCCTCGGCGGGGAGGCGCGGGGTGGCGATCTGCCGATTTCTTTGCGTTGGCCCGTTGCGCTCCTGCTGACGGGGCTGGTCGTCGTCGGTTTCCAGCCCAAGGGGATGCTCGACAAGATCACACCCGGCCTGGCCGCGTTGGTCAACCCGGGCGCCGCCCAGCCGGACACCACGGTGGCCGAGAACCGCTGAGGCTTTCGCAAACCGACCCATGCACGACCTTTTTCACCCGCTGTATCTCGAAGTCGCCGTTCTCTTGCTCGGCATCGGCCTCCTGTTAGGGGAAGCTTTCGCCGACCGGCTCGACAAGAAGCTCATCGCCTACGCCGGGGCGGCCGGACTCGGGTTGATCCTCATCGCCAGCTTCTTCGCGGGTGGCGGGACCATGACGCCCGGCGCCGCGGGCGGGCAGGGCACCGGGTTCACGGCGTTCTACACGACCGACGGGCTGGCGATGTTCTTCAAACGCTTCGCCCTCGTCACCACGATGGGCGTGCTCGTCATGTCCGTGGATTACCTCGACGTCGTCCGCCGCTACACCCCGGGCGCGACGGCCCAGGGTGGGTTGGGGGAGTTCCTCGCCCTGCCCGTGCTGACCTGCACCGGGCTGATGTGGATGGCCTCGGCCGTGGACTTCGTGATGATCTTCGTCTCGTTGGAGCTGGTCACGATCTCCTTCTACATCCTCGTCACCTACACCCGGCGGCGGGAGTCCTCGTTGGAGGCCGGCGTCAAATACCTCATCCTCGGCGCGCTCTCGACGGGCTTCCTCGTCTATGGCATCACCTGGATTTTCGGCGTGACCGGCGAGACCAACCTCGACCGCGTGGCCGACAAGCTCGCGGGCATGGACCTGTCCACCACGACGGGCGCGGGGGCCCCGGTGCTCTTCGCCTTCACGCTGGTGCTCATCGCCCTGGGCTTCAAGGTCGCCGCCGTGCCGTTCCAGATCTGGGTGCCCGACGTTTACCAGGGCGCGCCCACGCCCGTCACCGCCTTCCTAAGCGTCGGTTCCAAGGCCGCGGGTTTCGTCGTGCTCATCCGCGTGCTGGCGCCGTTCTTCGCCCAACCCGCGCTCGCAACCAAGGTCACGCTCGTCGTCGCCGTCATCGCCGGGGCCACGCTGATCTACGGCAACTTCGCCGCCCTGCCGCAGAACAACTTCAAGCGCCTGCTGGCCTACTCCTCCATCGCCCACGCCGGCTACCTGCTCACCGCCGTCGCCAGCCTGCGCGGCGACACCGGCACGGGCGACGCCAGCACGATCGCCCCGACCGAGGCCGTGGCGTTCTACCTGGCCAGCTACCTGTTCATGACCCTGTTGGCCTTCCACGTGATGATCGTGGTTGCCAAGCACACCGGCGGTTCCGACGACATCGCCGCTTTCGCCGGCCTGGGGAAACGCTCTCCCTTCCTGGCGTTCTGCCTCCTCGTGTCCATGCTCTCCCTGGCGGGCCTGCCGCTGACGGCGGGCGGCTTCGGCAAGTTCTTCATCTTCACCGTCGCCCTGGCCCAGAAGCAGACCGCGCTGAACGTCCTCGCCGGCATCGGCATCGTCACGGTGGCCTGCGGGTTCTACTATTACCTGAAGGTCATCCGCGCGATGTATTTCCAACCCGTTCCCGAGGGTTACGCCGGCAAGGTGGACGCGCCCGCCCTGGCGGATTTCTCCATCGCCGCGTGCGCCGCGCTGCTGGTCATCCTCGGCGTGTTCCCTAACATGGCCTTGCGTCTGTTGCAGGACCCCGCGCCGGAGCGGCAAGCGGTGACGGCGGTGGCCAAGTAAGAAACCGCCCGGGAAGGGCGCCCCGTCAGTCGCTCAGTTCGACGTTCCAATACGCCACGTCCACGAAGTGCCGCCAGGAGCGGTGCTGCGGGGCGTGCTGGCCGCCGTAAGTCAGGTGGATGAACGGCCGCCACTTCGGCCGCTTGGGTTTGCGGATGAGGTGCATCCCGGCCTCGTGCGGCAGGCGGTTACCCTTGCGCGTGTTACAGCGGATGCACGAGCAGACGATGTTTTCCCACGTCGTCAGCCCGCCTTTCTCGCGCGGCCGGACGTGGTCCAGGTTCAGGTCGCGCCGGTCGAAGATTTTGCCGCAATACTGGCAGGTGTTGTGGTCGCGCCCGAAGATGTTGTGTCGGGTGAATTTGACCTCCTTCTTCGGCAGTCGGTCGAAGATCAGGAGCACGATCACCCGCGGCACGCGCACGCGCAGGGTCACGCCGTGGATCATCTCCGGCTCCGGCTCACGCCGCGAC
>CAXTFX010000502.1:0-3589 GCA_964243185.1 uncultured Chthoniobacterales bacterium | reverse complement strand
GCCTCTGGCTGGGCAAGGTCGGCGCGGGTGGTTAGGAGCCGCGCCGGCCGCCGCCCCGCTACGGCGCGACCAGGGCGTCGGCGGCCCGGAGCTGATCGGGACGGGCGGTGTTGAAACGGTCAAACCAGCGGTCGAGCGCCCGGGTGTAGATCAAGAGCGTCCCCAGGCTGACGAGCACCAGCAGGACCACCAGGGCATCCCGGCGCTCGAACCGCGCGGGTCGAAACAGCTTGGCGAACTTCCCGCCGCGCCGCTGCCGGGCGCGGCGCTCGCGGTCGCGGGAACGTTCCAGCACGTCGGGGGGGAGGAAGGTGTGGGGGTGGGGCATGATCGGAGGGCGACCGCGCGAATCCCTTAGCAGGTCAGGCTCCGGGCGCAACGCTTTCCCGCGGGGAGGGGTCCATCGCCGGATAGTCCCCGGTCTGCTGCAACAGCTTCGCTACCAGTCCGGTCCAGCCCGTCTGGTGGCTGGCGCCGAGGCCCTGGCCGGTGTCGCCGTGGAAGTATTCGTGGAACAGGAGGTGGTCGTGCCAGCGCGGGTCGGTCTGCGGCTTTTCCTGCGGACCGAAGACGGGTCGGCGGCCGGTGGCCGGGTCGGGCAGGAAGATGCTCTCCAGGCGCCGGCTCAACTCCGCGGCCACCTCCCAGAGGTTCAGGAACCGGCCGCTGCCGGTGGGGCACTCCACGCGCCAGTCGGCGCCGAGGTAGTGGTGGAAGTTTTGCAGGCTCTCGATGAGCAGGTAGTTGACGGGGAACCACACGGGGCCGCGCCAGTTGGAGTTGCCGCCGAAGATGCCCGTCTGGCTCTCGCCGGGGTTGTAGTCCACCCGGTGCTCGGTGCCGGCGAGCGGGAGGATATACGGGTTGTGCTCGTGGAACTTCGAGAGCGAGCGGATGCCGTAGGGTCCCAGGAACTCGCCCTCCGCGAGCATCTTCTCCAGGATGCGCCGCAGCCGGCGCTCGTCCACGATGGACAGCATCAGCCGGCCGCCGCGCCGCTCGCCGAGGTGGCGGGAAACGTTGCCCGTCATCTCCGGCCGGTTCTCCATGAACCAGCGGAAGCGGCGCCGGAAGTCGGGCAGCCGGTCGAGCAGTTCCTCGTCAAAGGTTTCCACCGCGAAGAGCGGGATCAGGCTGACCATCGAGTGGACCTTGAGCGTGACGTGGTTGCCGTCGGACAGGTGGATGCGGTCGTAGAACAGGCCGTCCTCCTCGTCCCACAGGCTGCCGTCGTGCCCGGGGCCGTGACCGGCGGGCGGCCGGTTCATGGCGGTGGCGATGGCCAGGAAGTGCTCGAAGAACTTGGAGGCGATGTCCTCGTAAACGGGGTTGGTCTGGGCGAGTTCCAGGGCGATGCGCAGGAGGTTGAGCGCGTACATCGCCATCCAGCTCGTCGCGTCGGACTGCTCCAGGGTGCCGCCGGTCGGCAACGGCTGGGAGCGGTCGAACACGCCGATGTTGTCCAGCCCGAGGAAGCCGCCCTGGAAGATGTTGCGCCCGTTGGCGTCCTTGCGGTTGACCCACCAGGTGAAGTTGAGCAGCAGCTTCTGGAACACCCGTTCCAGGAACTCCCGGTCCCCGGCGTCGCCGCGGGCCTTGCGCTCGATGGTGAACACGCGCCACGCCGCCCAGGCGTGGACGGGCGGGTTCACGTCGCCGAAGGCCCACTCGTAGGCAGGGATCTGCCCGTTGGGGTGCATATACCACTCGCGGGTCAGCAGCACGAGCTGACGCTTAGCGAACTCGGGGTCCACGAGCGCCAGCGGGAGCGTGTGAAAGGCCAGGTCCCAGGAGGCGAACCAAGGGAACTCCCAGGTGTCGGGCATGGAAAGGATGTCGTCGTTGAAGAGGTGCCGCCAGTCGGCGTTGCGGCCCTCCAGCCGGGCGTCCGGCGGCGGGGGCTGGCCGGGGTCGCCCGAGAGCCAGCGGTCCACGACGTAGTGGTAGAACTGCTTGTTCCACAACAACCCGGCGAAGGCCTGGCGCTGGACCAGGCGCTCCTCGGCGGTGAGGGCCGCGGGGGCGAGCGCGGCGTAGAACTCGTCGGCCTCGCGCCGCCGGTCCGCCACGAGCGCGTCGAAGGCGGGGGGGGCAGGATGCGGGATGCTGGATGCGGGATGCTGGGTGGCGGAGAGGCGGAGGCGGACGGTCCAGGTTTCGCCGGGCGCGAGGGTCCTGAGGTAATGGAAGGCAGCCTTGGTGCCGGTGCGGGCGGGGTTCACGGCCGACCGTTCCCGGTCCACGACGTAGCGGCCGATGCCGTCCTTCTGGAAGGCCGCCGGGTTGGGGGCGCCGCGGAACACGCGGGCGGCGTCGGTCTCGTTCTCGGTGAAGAGCAGTTCGAGCGGGCGCGGGGCCGCCAGGACCATTTCCCCCAGGGTCGCGTGCCGGGCGCACACCGCGGCGACGTCGTCGGGCAGCGCGCCGTCCGCCACCGCCGCGAGGGAGGGCCGGACCCCGGGGTTGGTTTCCCCGAAGGCCCAGGTGTTGCGGAACCAGAGCGTCGGCAGCAGGTGGAGCGTCGCGGGCGCCGGGCCGCGGTTGGTGACGGTGACGCGGATGAACAGGTCGTCGTCGTCCGCCTTGGCGTATTCGACCGACACGTCGAAGTAGCGGTCCGCGTCGAAGATTCCCGTGTCGAGCAACTCGTATTCGGGCAAGCCGCGCCCGCGCCGGTGGTTCTCCTCGAGGAGCGGTCCGTAGGGGAACGCGGCCTGCGGGTAACGGTAGAGGCCGTGCATGTAGGAGTGCGTCGGCGTGTTGTCGAGGTAGTGGTAAACCTCCTTGACGTCCTCGCCGTGGTTGCCCTCCGCGCCCGTGAGGCCGAACTGGCGCTCCTTCAGGATCGGGTCGCACCCGTTCCACAGGGCCAGGGCGAAGCAGAGGCGCTGGTGGTTGTCGGAGACGCCGAGCAGGCCGTCCTCGCCCCAGCGGTAGGCCCGGCTGCGGGCGTGATCGTGGGGGAAGTAGTCCCACGCCTCGCCGGTGGCCGAGTAGTCCTCGCGCACCGTGCCCCACTGGCGTTCGGACAGATACGGCCCCCAGCGGTGCCAGTGTTTCGTCCGCCGCCGGTTCTCTTCCAGGCGCGTGGCCTCGGCCGTCATCATGCCGGTATCGGGTGGCGGGGGGAACGCGAAGTCAAGGGGGAGTTCGCTCAGTTACCGCGGCAGAGAGGAGGAAGAATTGCCCACGAAACACACGAAAAGACACGAAAAGGAGGGGAGAAACAGAATATCCTTTCTCTCTTTTTTGTGTGTTTCGTGTGTTTCGTGGGCAATTCTTACAGGCGCCGGAACAGGAAACGCTCCCCGTCCCGCTTCGCCGCGTAGGTCGTCTCGTCCACCGGCACGCGGTATTCCCGGCCGTCGGCGGCGCGGACGATGAAGAAGTGCTCCCCGCTGGTCTGCCGGGCCGATAACCCGCCGCGGCCGAAGGTGATCTGCTCCTCCGGGGCGGGGGTGAACTCCCGCCGGACGATGGTCCCCTCCGTGGCCCGGTTCCCCGCCGCCCCGCCGCGCCCGAGCTGGACGAACGCATACCCCGCAAAGCCCACCAGGGCCGCACCGAGGGCGACCGCGAGGAGCAGCGA
>CAXTFX010000501.1:0-3601 GCA_964243185.1 uncultured Chthoniobacterales bacterium | reverse complement strand
AACGTCACCGTCACCGGCCGCCACCTGGCCATCACCGCCGCGATCAACGACTACGCGACGCGGCGGATCGAGAACCTGCACCTCGATTACCCTAAAGTCGTCACCGCCCACGTCATCCTCGACGTGGAAAAGTTCCGCCACCGTGCGGAGGTGGTGCTCAACTGCTCCAACCACATCACCATCGAAGCCTCCGAGGAGTGCGACGATCTCTACGCCTCCATTGACGGGGTGATCGCCAAGATCGCGCGCCGGATGCGTAAGTATAAGACCCGGTTCCTGCGCTCCCACCGGCCGCGCCGCTACGACCGGGTCCACTTCGTCAAGGAACAGGTGTTTCCCGCCGACGAGTTCGCCGCCCTGGACGGCCGCCTGGAGAACGCCCTCAACGGGTCGCGCGTCAACGGGCACGACGCCGCCGCCCCCCCGGCGCCGGACTCCCCGGCGGCCGGGCCGGCGACGGCCGTGGTCCCGCTGCCCGCGGTGCGCACCCAGCAGTTCGCCCTCAAACCCATGTTCGTGGACGAGGCCGTGCTGCAACTGGACATGACCGACGGCCAGCAGTTCCTCGTCTTCCGCAACGCGGGCGACGGCAAGGTCAACGTCCTCTACCGGCGCAAGGCCGGCGACTACGGCCTGATCGAGCCGGCGGAGGTTTAGCCGCATTTCGCGGAACGTGAAGAAAGACAACCGCTTCGGCGAGATCGTCGTGGGCAAATTCCTTCGTCCTTCCACCATTCGTCATCCCGGCGCAGCCGGTGTTACACTCCTTACCATGACCCCCCCCGTCACGCTCGCGTCCGCGCCGCGCAAACCCGGCGCCGCGGTGGCCGCCCCGCCCGCTTCCCCCGACCCGGTCCACGTCGTCGGCGGCGGCGACGGCGGCAAGACGCCCACCGTCACCGTCGGCGGCTTCTACCGCGACCACGCCGACGCCCTGGAAATGCGCCTCGCCGGGCCCGACGTCGGCTTCGAGCGGCGCATCGGCGAGCCGACCATCAACCGGCCCGGTCTCGCGTTGAGCGGCTTCTACGAATACTTTGCCCACCGGCGCATCCAGGTCATCGGCTCGGCGGAGATCACCTACCTCAAGAGCCTGCCCCCGGCGGAGATGGCCGCGCGCTTCCGCCAACTCTGCGACCGGCGCGTGCCCTGCATCGTCTTCTCGCGCGATCACGCCGTGCCCCGGTCGCTGCTGCGCGAGGCGGAGCGCGCCGGCATCGCCGTGTTCCGCACCCCGCTGGTAACGATGAAGTTCATCAACGCGGCCACCATCGCCCTGGAGGTGGATTTTTCCCCCTCCCGGTTGGAGATGGGTTCCACCGTGGACATCCTGGGCATCGGCGTGCTCATCCGCGGCGTCAGCGGCATCGGCAAGAGCGAGACGGTCCTCGGCCTGATCGAGCGCGGGCACTCCCTGGTGGCGGACGACGTGACCCGCATCCGGGCGTTGGAGCACCGCGAGCTCATGGCCACCGCGCCGGCCGTCACCCGTTACCACATGGAGGTGCGCGGGCTGGGGCTGATTGACGTGGCCAGCGTGTTCGGCGTCGGCGCCATCCGGCTGGAGAAGCGACTGGACCTGGTCGTCACCCTCAAGGAGTGGGACGACGTGGAGGAGGTGGACCGGCTCGGGCTGGAGCGGGAGGTTTACCGGATGCTCGAGATGGAGGTGCCCCACATCACGATCCCCGTGCGGCCGGGGCGCGACATGGCCCGGCTGATTGAGGTCGCGGCCCTGGACCAGAAGCTCAAGAGTCTCGGGCGCAACTGCCCGCAGGAATTTAACGCCCGCCTGTTGGAATTGATGCACAAAAAGAACCGCCAGCTATAGTCCCTCCCGTCATGACCCCGGCCATGCCCGATCCCAATTCCAAACCGCCCACGGGAGATGTCCCGCCCGTCGGCGTCGGCGCCGGGGGGAGCGACCCGGCGGGGGCCGCGGAGGCGTTGCGGCTCACGCGCAACCTCGTCATCCAGAATCTGCTCGGGATGCACGCCCGGCCCTGCGGCAAGTTCGTGCGTATCTCCCAACGCTACCAGGCTGACATCCGGGTCGAGAAGGACGGCGACGAGGTCAACGGCAAGAGCATCATGGGCCTGATGATGCTGGCGGCCGGGCAGGGCTCCAAGCTGCGCGTCACCGTGGAGGGTCCCGACGCCCAGGCGGCCATGACCGAGCTGGAGCACCTCGTCAAGAACCGCTTCGACGAGGACTGACCCTCCCCTCGCCCACCGCCACCCGCCGAAAAACTCAAGTTCCCGGCCGGCTGCGGGGCGGGGACCGTTTACCCCTTCGGCACACACCCTATGAGCGGCGGCCCTGTAGTATCCGGCAACCGGGACCGACCGGCGGGGGAGACCCGTTTCCAGGGCCTGGGCGTCTCCCCCGGTCTGGCCCGCGGCCGGGTGTTCGTCCTGCGCCGCGACGACGAGAGCGTGCCGGACTACGCCATCCGCCCGGAGGACGTGGCCGGGGAAGTCGCCCGGTTCGAGACGGCCCTGGTGGCCACGCGCGTGCAAATCCTGGAGATGCAGGAGCGGATCGCGGAGGCCATCGGCGCCAAGGACGCCTCTATCTTCGACGCGCACCTCCTGGTGGTCGAGGATCGTTCCATCGTGGACGAGGTCCTGCGCGGGTTGGCCCGCAAGCACCGCAACGTGGAAATCGTCTTCAAGGAGGTCACGGACCGCTACGCGCAGACCCTCGCCGCCATTGATGACCCGTATCTGCGCGAGCGCGCCCTGGACGTGCACGACGTCACCCGGCGCATCCTGATGAACCTCGCCGGCCAGGGCACCGGGCCGAGCCTGGCGGAGCTGGATTTTCCGCACATCCTCATCGCCCACAACGTCACCCCCTCCGACACGGCGCAGTTGAACCGCCAGAACGTCCTGGGCTTCGCCACGGAGGTCGGCAGCCGCGCCTCGCACACGGCCATCATGGCCCGGAGCCTCGCCATCCCGGCCCTGGTCGGGCTGCCCGACATCATGGGCCGGTTGGAGACCGGCGACGAGGTGCTCCTGGACGGCTACCACGGCCTGCTGGTGCTCAACCCCAACGAGCAAACCCGACGCGAATACGATGAGCTCGCCCGCCGCCGCGCCCGCGTCGAGGCCGGCCTGGCGGACCTGCGCGAAACGGCTTCCACCACGCGCGACGGCCGGCACGTCGTCCTCTCGGCGAACATCGAGCTGCCCGAGGACCTGCCCGCCGTGAAGGCCGGCGGCGCGGAGGGCATCGGGCTCTACCGCACGGAGTTCTTCTACCTCAACAAGGCCGAGCTGCCCGACGAGGAGGAGCAGTTCGAGAACTACCGCCGCGTCGCCAGCGAGATCCTGCCGCACCCGGTCATCATCCGCACGCTGGACCTGGGCGGAGACAAGTTCATGAACAGCCTCCAGCTCCCCTCGGAGCTGAACCCGTTCCTGGGCTGGCGCGCCATCCGCTTCTGCCTGGAGCGGCCGGAGATCTTCAAGGTCCAACTCCGCGCCATCCTGCGCGCCAGCGCGTTGGGCAACGTGCGGATGATGTATCCGCTGATCTCCGGCGTGGAGGAGGTGCGCCGGGCCAACGCGCTGCTGGCCGAGTGCAAGCGCGAGC
>CAXTFX010000500.1:0-3612 GCA_964243185.1 uncultured Chthoniobacterales bacterium | reverse complement strand
CCGGGCAGGCTGCCGAAGTAGGCGTCCAGGGTGTTGGTGTCCTCCACGCGGGCGGTGAACCCGAGTTCGGCGATCTCCTTGGTCACTCGCCGCACGCTCGTGTCGAGCGCCTTCCGGTCCGCGTTGAACACGATCAGCACGCTCGTGTAGTAGCCCATCGCCACGATGCCGCCGTTGACCTCGCTGATCGCGCCGTCCACGTCGTCCACCATGTCCTGCGCGTGCTGGTTGACCCGCCCGGAATTGGTCTGGAACAGTTGGTCAAAGAACCCGCGGGCCTTCTGCTTCCACTTTTTGCGGTAGCGTTCGAGGTGCCGCAACGCCTCGTGGTCGTCCATGAAGATGAACCGGGTTCTCCACCGGTATTCGCACGGCAGTTCCGCCAGCTTGCCGAGGAGGTTCGGATAGGACTCCAGGGGAAACCCGTCGATGGCGACCACCTGGATGAATTGCTCCCCGACCCGCGGGATCACGCCGCCGTGCATCTCCTGGCCAAAGAGCGTGTCGAGGTAGATGGGATTGTCGGGCAAGAGGACCGGCTGGTCCCGCCCGCTGACGCACCGCCACAGGTTCATCCTGATTTAGCAAGCGCGTTCAGCCGCCCGTCTTTTTTAACTCGTCACTCGCCGGCAAAGCCTGCCGGATCGCGTTCCATTCGGCGACCGATGCCGGAAGCCGAGCGCCGATTTCACGCCCGACCAGCACTTCGTCCACATAGTTCATGTGGAGCATATCCACGATGCGGCACAGGTAGGACTTGCCGTCTTTCCACCAGGTGCGGCGGCCATCAATGATGAGGAGATGCTTGATGTCCCTGCCTTCGGCTTCGCGCAGTTCCTCCAGCTCCAAGCCGTCGAGCAAAGTCTCGTAAACGCCATCGGCCACCCGGCTGCCGAAACTCGTGGTGTAGTAGTATTCTTTGATCTCCCAAACGGCTATGGGGTTGATGGCTTGGGGAAACGCACCATCCACTCGTCGTGCTAAAGTGCGGACGGGTCGGCGCTCGTGGGTGACGCTGGTCAACTCTCAGGGATCAAACTCGCAAGGAACTCCGTCGGCTGCCGCTTCGATTAACAGGTTGGTGGTAGCGGTCAGAAACGCGATGGCTTTCTTCTCACCCTTCTGCTTGTTCATGGGTGGCGGCCGGTCGGAGGGGTGCTTGGCAAGCGTCTCCCGATAAAGTTTTTCCGCTTCCGTTGCATCCATGAGATGAGCTTGGATGTGCCCGTTGATGATCTCCGCGCGGTGTTGAAAATATTCGCGCAGCAGCCGGCCTGCTTCCGTCGGCTCGCCCGTCGCGGTGAGTAAATGATCGTGCCGGAGGTTCAGAACCTCCATCGCCGCACGAATTTCAGAAAACGACGGCACTTTTACCCGGCTGGGAATCTTTTGGGACTTCCGCTTTTTAGGGACGGCTCCCCTCTTGGTTTGGCGGAACTCCTGCGGAGGCAATTCCCGGTTCTCCGTGTAGCCGCAATGCTGGCTGATGCTGCGGACGTGCGCCCAAAATGCTTTGTCTTGCCGTTCGAATTTAGGCTTCGCTTTCATGCTTGAGTTTTGTTCTCGTTGAGCGCCACTTCAAAGCGACGGACGAACTCGACCAACGGCAAACCGAGGGTTTCGCAGACCTCTTTTAATTCGATGAGGTCCAGCAGCCGCTCCCCGGACTCGATTTTTGAAACGAAGGATTGAGGGCGACCAAGCTTTTCCGCCAAACCCCATTGCGTCAGGCCCGCGCGGGCGCGCTCGCTTCGGAGTAGCTCCTGAAGAACCTCCTGCCCGGAACTGAAAATGGTTTTCGGCATCCGGGGTGAAGGAAGGAGGGTCGAACCCATTATCCAAAATCAGGATATTTCACCTTGCCGAGAACTGCCCGACCCGTTAGCCTGCGCCATGCCCACGCAGCAAGCCTTGTTTCCAACCTTGAGCGAGGTCCGCCCACGAGGGCAACTGCTCAAATGGATAGGCAATAAACAGAGGTTTGCAGAAAGGATCACGAGCTTTTTCCCCTCCCGCTTTGGGTGTTACTACGAGCCGTTCCTAGGCAGCGGTGCCGTCCTAGCGACGCTGGCACCAACAAAGGCCGTTGCTTCCGACGTTTTCGCTCCGCTAATCGAGATTTGGCAAGCGCTGCGGGAGCAACCCGAAACTTTGAAAGGCTGGTATCAGGAACGCTACGAGCTTTTCACAGCCGGTGAAAAGGTCGCCGGTTATGAACGTATCAAGGCAGACTACAACGCCCGGCCGAACGGGGCCGATTTGGTCTTTCTCTGCCGGGCGTGCTATGGCGGGGTTGTTCGCTTCCGCAAGCGGGATGGTTATATGTCCACCCCTTGCGGCACCCATTTTCCCATTCCCCCGGAGTCGTTTTTCAAGCGGGTTGACGACTGGCGGCAACGGGTAGCGGGCGCCGAGTTCCTTTGCCGCGATTACCGGGCCGCCTTCGCCGAAGCGCACACGGGTGATTTAATTTATTGTGATCCGCCTTACACCCACAGCCAAACGATTCTCTACGGGGCGCAATCCTTTCGGTGGTCAGACCTTCTCACCGCTGTCGCCGCCGCTAAGACGCGCGGGGTTCACGTTGCGGTAAGCATTGACGGGGTGAAGAAAAGCGGCGGTGACGATTGCGCGATCCCCGCCCCCAGGGGACTCTTCGAGCAGGAGATTTTCCTCGATGGAGGCCGCTCCATGCTGCGACGGTTTCAGTGCCTGGCCAGACCTTGGAGGCTGAGGAGGTGTCAGACCGCCTGCTGTTGACCTATTGATTGGTTGAGCGTGAAGACGGCGCTGGCTCGCTTTCGCAGCGCGAAGGTCGGTGCCCCGACCACCGGGGGGAGCTGACCGGCGAACCGGGAACCGTCCAGCGGAAACTCCCCCTCCACGGTCGGACGGTCCTGCGTGATGGCTGTGTTCAGGCTGGCCGCCACGGTCCGCATCATGGCCTCCGCCTGGGATGGACTCATGGAGCCGATCACCCGCAGCCGATCACCCAAGCGCTCCTGCCAGAGCCGGCCGTCCGCGTTGAGCAAGATCTCGATGGTTTGCGGGTCGGCAAGCGCCTTCAAGAAGGTCTCCCCACACTCCCGCCGCAGCTTTTCGTGTCCCCGCGCCTGGGTCTGGTTGGGAGCGCCGTTCAGGGTCATCATCATCGCGTCACGCCCGACCGGGGCGACCGCCCGCGCGAATGCGACGCCGCTTCCCGGGGGTGGCCGTCCAACGGGGTGCCCCCATCGGCTTCCTGGCTGGCCGCGGTCACGCCGGTTCCGTCGCGGCCGTGTTCGCTCCCCGTCGTCCGCTCCCCGACGGCCCGCTCCAGCGCGGGGAGGAGTTGTTCCTTCAACCCGGTCAATCCGAGCACGCTGTGAACATTCACGTCGTTGAAGTCGCTGAACCGCTTCGGGTCGGTGGACTGTTCCCCGGTGGCAAAGATCGGCGCGATACACTCCGCCCCGACTGCCTGCGCGGCTTTCTCGGCGAACTCACGGCCCCGGTTCTGGCCCGGCGTGGCGCGGTCGTCGTCGGCCGCGACCAGGAGGGATTTGTCGGGGAACCGTTCCCGCAGAGCACGGGCGACCGGCTCCAGGGTGCCGGCGGCAAAGGCGCTGACCA
>CAXTFX010000499.1:0-3613 GCA_964243185.1 uncultured Chthoniobacterales bacterium | reverse complement strand
CTCGACGAACTCTCCACCCGCATCCTCCCCGGCGACGGCGCGATGGGCACCCTGCTCATGGACGCCACGGCCACCGCGCCCGACCGCTGCCTGGAGGAGTTCTGCCTGTCCGCGCCCGACCTCGTCTCCAAAATCCACGCGGACTACCTCGCGGCCGGGGCACGGGTGATTGAAACCAACAGTTTCGGCGCCAACGCCTACCGCTTGTCCCGCCACGGCCTGGAGGACCGGGTCAACGAGATCAACTGGACCGCCGCCCAACTCGCCCGCGCCGCGACCAAGGGCACGGATGCCTACGTCGCCGGCAGCGTCGGCCCCCTCGGGATCAACGCCGAACAGGCCCGGGAGCAGGGCCTCGACCGCCGCGCGCTGTTCCGCGAACAGATCGGCGCCCTGCTCGACGGCGGCGCGCAGATCATCCTCTTCGAGACGTTCCTGGATGCCGACGAACTCCTCCTCGCCCTGGAGATCAAACAGGAACTCCACCACTGCCCCGCCATCGCCTCTCTGGCCTGCGCCGAGGAGGGCCGGCTCCAGGGCGGCGAGACCATCGTGGACGCCTTCGCCCGCCTCACCGCGGGCGGCGCCGACGTCGTCGGCGTCAACTGCCTCAACGGCCCCCAGGCGATGCTCCGGCTGCTGGAGCGCATCCCCGTGGCCCCCGACCGCTTCCTCTCCGCGTATCCGAACGCCGGCTACCCCCGCTACGTCGAGGGCCGTTTCCTCTACCCGACCGCCCCGGAATACTTCGGCGAGGTCGCCCGCGGGTTGGTGGCCGGCGGCGCCCGTCTCGTCGGCGGCTGCTGCGGCACCACCCCCGCCCAGATCGCCGCGATGGCCGCGGCGGTGCGCGAACTCCGACCCGTCCTCAGCAAGGCCATCGTCAAACCCATCGCCGACGTGCCCGCGCCAGCAGTTGTCATTTCCGAACCCGTAACCCACCACTGGCAACCCGCGATTCCCGAGGCCGCCCCCGACCTGGAAGAGGAAAGCCTCCTGGACAAGCTCGCCGCCGGCAAAACCGTCGTCGTCACCGAGCTCGATCCGCCCAAGACGCTCGAACTCGACAAGTTCCTCCTCGGCGCCCAGGCCCTCGTCGCCGCCGGCACCGACCTCGTCACGTTGGCGGACAACTCCCTGGCCATCCTGCGCGTGTCCAACCTCGCCGCCGCCGCCATCCTCAAACAGCGCTTCGGCATCCCCTGCCTGCTGCACGTCTCCTGCCGCGACCGCAACCTCCTCGGCCTCCAGAGCGAACTCATGGGTCTGGCTGCCCTCGGCATCCGCCACGTCCTGCCGCTGACCGGCGACCCCGCCAAGGTCGGCGACCACCCCGGCGCCAAGTCGGTTTACGACGTCAACAGCGTCCAGCTCATGGAGATCATCCGCCGGCTCAACGAAGGGTTTAACCACGCCGGCAAGTCCCTCAAACGCCAGACCCGCTTCGTCACCGGCTGCACGTTCAACCCCAACGCCAAGCACCTCGACGCCCAGGTCGCCCGCCTGGAGCGCAAGCTGGCCGCCGGCGCGTCCTACGTGCTGACGCAGCCCATCTTCGACCCGGGCCTGGCCAAGGTCGTCGCCGACCGCACCGCCGCGCTGCGCGTCCCCGTGTTCCTCGGCGTCTGGCCGCTGCTCAACGGCCGGCAGGCGGAGTTCCTGCACCACGAGGTCCCCGGCATCGTCATCCCCGAACCCGTCCGCGCGAAGATGGCCGGCAAGGAGGGCGCCGAGGGCCGCGCGATGGGCCTGGAACTGGCCAAGGAGGTCTGCCGCGCCGCGCTGGACCATTTTCCCGGCGTCTATCTCATCACGCCGTTTTTGAACTACGAGCTGACGGCGGAGCTGTCGGCGTTCGCGAGGGGTTGAAACCCGGCAGAAGGACCACGCAACGTCGTGGGTGCAAATATCTTGGAAAAAAGCTTGTGCCGTTGGGGCAAAAGTCGCAAAAAATAAGCTGGCAGGTCGGAAAACCCGCCCTGTCACCCCAGTTCCCACCATCTAAACAACCATCTAACTAACTTATGCCTGACAAGAAGAAAATGGCTGCCCTCACCAAAGAGATCGAGGGGTTGAATGATGAAATCACCCGGATGAAAAACCTCTGCAAGGATCTCGCCGGCAACGATAACGTAATGTGCTCGTTGGAGATCCGCAAAAAATCGGGCTCCGGTCAGCACGGCATCAAAGACAACGTCACCCGCAAGCAGGCCCGCGAGGGGATGCAAAAACGTATTGACCTCGTCAAGCTCGACGTCGCCAAGAAGACGAAGGAGTTAGCCGCGGCGTCCGCGTGAGGCTCCCGGTAGCTTGGTGCGAGGAGGCCGCCCCGGCCGGGCGGATCGAGAACCAGGCTGGACGGGCCGCGGGGGAGCACGGCGAGTTCGTGCTCCCCCGCGGCCGACCGCTGGCCGAAGCAGGGTGGGCGGGGTGGGGGGCGATCCCGATAAACGACCCCGTTCCACGCTGGCCCCGGCGGCGGTCTGCGCTATCGTCCGCCCGTTCCCCGCGCCCTTTTTCCTCCTGATGCCCCGCTCCTTCCGGCCTCCCGCCGCCACCCGCGCGCTCCTGCTCCAGTTCGCCAGCCTGCTGCTCGCCGCGGTGGTCCTCCTCGGGCTGGCGCGGTTGTTCCCGCTGGAATCCTTCGTGCGCTGGCTGCACGCGCACGTGGACGCAAACCGGCCGTGGAGCCTGGTGGTTTACCCGTTCCTGCTGGCGTTGTGCAACCTGCTGCTCCTGCCGGGCGGCGTGCTCATTATCGCCAGCGGGTTCTTCTTCGGCGTCCTGCGCGGGTCGGCGGTGATCCTCCTGGGGCACGTCATCGGCGCGGCGGTGGCCTTCGGGCTGACGCGGGGGCTGGCCCGGCGCTGGGTGGAGCGCGTGCTCTCCCGCCGGCCGGCGTGGCGGGCGATGGACGCGGCCATCGAGCGGGAGGGCTGGAAGATCGTTTTCCTGACGCAGCTCTCTCCCATCTTCCCGACCAGCCTGCTCAACTACGGCTACGGGCTGACGCGGATGCGCTTCTGGCCCTGTATGCTCTGGATCGCGCTCGGGCAGGCGCCGGGGGTGTTCCTCTACGTCTATCTCGGCCGGCTGGGCCGCTTCGGCTGGAAGCTCTGGCGGGAGGGCGGGGCGGGGGCCGCGCCGGGGCAGACGGCGCTGTGGCTGGGCGGGTTGGGGTTGAGCCTCGGGCTGACGGGGGTGCTCGGGCGCATGGCCGTCCGCCTGCTGCGCGAAGCCCAGGCGCGGGGAGCGGTGGAGGAGAGAATCGGGGATCCCCCGAAGGCCGTGTCCGCGCGGCGGGGGCGTTGATTGACACCGTGCGGGGGGCGGTGAAAGGTGCGGTCGGCGGCAGCCACTTAGCCCGGCGGGTAGCGGGACCGAACGCCCTTCTGGCGGGCTAAGCGACTGCCGGCGCCCGCGTCCCCCAACCTCCCCCTCCCCCCTCCGCCCGGTATGGCCTTGCAACCCCGGCAGTGCGCGTCGTCCTCTTCCACCATCCACCTCGACCACGGCGCGGACTCCGCACCGTTTGACCCGAAGGATTTGCGGGTCAGCTCCCGCGGTCTGAGCCTGCCCTCGCGCTGGCGCTTCGAGCCGGGTGCGGAGGTGG
>CAXTFX010000498.1:0-3621 GCA_964243185.1 uncultured Chthoniobacterales bacterium | reverse complement strand
GGCGGGGCGGGCGGCGGGCATGGCGCGGGAACGGGGCAGGCTAACCTCCT
The DNA here is from genome assembly GCA_964243185.1 of uncultured Chthoniobacterales bacterium. GTDB lineage: Bacteria > Verrucomicrobiota > Verrucomicrobiia > Chthoniobacterales > SZAS-18 > CAXTFX01. The sequence continues at coordinate 3,571 of CAXTFX010000498.1, read as the reverse complement.
GCCGGGGAACGGCGATCCGCTGCCCGGCCCCCGGGGAAGGCCGACCGACGCCGCGAGCATCGCCGCCGGGCCGCGCGTTGGCAAGTCCGTTCGACGCGGGCGCGTTGACTTGCGGTCGGGACGCGCCTAGCCTCTCCTTGTGAAATATTTCACAAGGTCCGAGGCCCCGGCTGGACCCGCGCGGGCGACGGAGACGTATCTTCCTGTCGCACCCCCCGCGGCGCCCCGCCCCATGAAGCAACTCCTCGCCCTCGTCCAGCCGCATCTACGCCAGGTGGAGGAGGCCATCATGGAGCAGGCCCGAGCCTTCGACCCGGCCGTGCAGGGTTACGTCGAGTATGCCCTCAACTCCAGCGGGAAACGCCTGCGCCCGGCCTTGGCCCTGCTCGCGGCCGGGGCGACCGGCGGCATCGCGGCGCCGCAGGTCAAGCTCGCCGTCATCCTGGAACTCATCCACTTGGCCACGCTGGTCCACGACGACGTCATGGACGGCGCCGACACCCGCCGCGGCCAGCCGACGACCAGCGCGCGCTGGGGCAACAGCCTCAGCGTCCTGCTCGGCGACTGCCTGTTTGCCCACGCCCTCGGGCTGGCCACCGAGTTCGAGGAAGCCGCCATCGCCCGGCGCATCGCCAAGGCCGCGCAGGACGTTTGCACCGGGGAAATCCTGCAAACCCAGCGCCGCTTCGACCTCGGCCTGTCCTTCGCCGACTACTACCGGATGATCGAGATGAAAACGGCCGCGCTCTTCGCCGTCGCCGCCGAGCTCGGCGCCCGGCTCAACGGCGCGGAGCCCGCCGTCTGCGCCGCGCTGGGTCGTTACGGCCTGAAGCTCGGCACGGCCTACCAGATTTACGACGACTGCCTGGACCTCGCCGGCGACGAGCAACAGGCCGGCAAAACGCTGGGGACCGACCTGCAAAAGGGCAAGCTCACCCTCCCCGCCCTGTTCCTGCTCCAGTCCACCCCGCCGGAGCGGCGCGCCGGGCTTGACGCCCTCCTGCTCCACGGTGACGCCGGCGAGCTCCTCGCCCTGCGCGAGGCCGCCCGGAGCAGCGGCGCCCTCGCCGCGGCCGTCGGCACCGGCCGCGAGCTCATCGGCGACGCTCGCTTGCAACTGCAAATCCTGAAACCCGGCCCGCACCGCTACGCCCTGGACGCCGTCGGCGAGCAACTGGGGACGATGATCGAGCAGTTCGCGTGAGCGTCGCCGTGGGCCTTGCGGGAGGTGCGAGGGCCCGCGTCCCGCCAGCCCGTTTGGGTGGTTGTCACAAACCCAGCTCTGACAACCCGGGGTGATCGTCGGGGCGGCGCCCGGCCGGCCAGCGGAACTCGCGCTCCCCTTCCGCGATGGGCAGGTCGTTGATGGAGGCGATCCGCCGGGCCATGAAGCCGCGGGCGTCGAACTCCCAGTTCTCGTTGCCATACGAGCGGAACCACCGGCCGGGGTCGTCGCGCCACTCGTAGGCGAAGCGCACGGCGATGCGGTCCCCGGTGAACGCCCAGAGCTCCTTGACGAGCCGGTAGTCCAACTCCCGTGCCCATTTGCGCCGGAGAAACGCTACCACGGCCGCGCGCCCGGACAGAAACTCGGCCCGGTTGCGCCAGATGGTGTCAGTCGTGTAGGCCAGCGAGACGCGCTCCGGGTCGCGGCTGTTCCAAGCGTCCTCGGCGGCGCGCACCTTGGCGCGGGCGGTTTCCTCGGTGAACGGCGGCAGCGGGGGACGCGGAGCGGTGGGCTGAGGGGTCGGGTCCATCATCAATGAGGTCAATGGTTCGTGGGGGGAGCGGTCGGCGTTGGTCCGCCAGCGGAGAGCAGCGCCAACCGCGCCTCCAATTCCGCGATGCGCGCCCGCAAGGGTGCGGCGATGGCCGTCTCGATCTCCGGCCGCGTGTAGCGGGGAGTGATGTGCTGGGGGCAGTTCCAATCAAAGGAAGTCACGTCCACGAGGAACACCCGCTCGGTTCTGGCCCGGAGCGCCGGGTCGGGCGCCACCTGCGCGGCGAGCGCCGGCTCCTCGCGGGCGTCGAGCACGCGGGCGTGGCCCATGACCTTCAGCCGGGTGCGGCCAGGATAGTCCATGAGGAACAGGGCCACGCGGTCGTGGCCGGGGACGGCGAGGTTGCCCGTGGAGAGCAGTTGACGGTTTCCGCGCAGGTCGGCGAAGGCCAACGTGCGCGCGTCGAGCACCCGCAGGAAGCCGGCGGGGCCGCCCCGGTGTTGGACGTAGGGCCAGCCGGTTTCGCTAACCGTCGCCAGATAGAAGCTGTCCCGCGCCGCGATGAACCCGGCCTCCTCGGCCCCGAGCGGGGTGGGCGGCTCCCCGCCCGCCCCGGGGGAGAGCCCCTGCGACCGACCGTAGTAACGGCGTTGGGCCGCCTGCACGGACGGGGTGGTAGCCAGTTCCAGGTATTTCAGAGCCATAAAGATCGAGGGCTGGAGGCAGCCGGGGAACGCGGCCCGGAGCGGTGGATTGCAAGCCGGCCACCGGCTCCGGGCCGCGCGTGGGCGAAGGAGGGGTCAACTTGAGTCAAAACACCAGCGTGTTCCAGCCGTCTGCGACGTAGCGCCGCAAACTCAACACCCCGGGGGTGCCGGGCAGGACGTAGTTTGCCACCAGCGGCGTCCCGCTCCCCCGCACGCCCTCGGTGGCCCCGAAAACCGCGGCGCACCCGCAGGAGGCACCCTGGACGTGGTCGCGCACCGCCTGGGAGAGACCGTTGGCCGGGTGGTCGAGCCGGGCGAGTTCCGCCGGCCAGCGCGTGCCGGCGCCGCTGAAGACGATGGCGAGATCATCGCCCGCCGCCTTGGCTTCATGGGCCACGGCCAGGGCGTTGAAGATGCGCCCGAGCGCCTCCTCGGTGCCGGGCTTGGGATCGGAGAGGATGACGATGACGGTTTTATGGGTGGGTGCGGTCGGCATTTGGGTCGTTGCTTCCGTGGTTTCCATGTCGTTCGGGTGCGGGATGCAACCGGAGGACCAAAGAGGGTTATCTACTGGAAGATAGATTAATAGGTCTAATGGTTTATTCCGGGCAAAACGTCAACCGGTGAAGAGTGTTGCCCACATCCGCCAAGGTCTGCGGGCGGGAAGCGCGGGCGATGACCAGGGCACCTTGCAAAGTGCTATACCAGAGCCGGCCCAGGGCCATCGGATCCGCTGCGGCCGGCAGCTCTCCCCGGACCTGCCCGGCGCGCAGGAGTCGGGCGATGCCGGCTTCGCTGTCGGCGATCAGCTCCCGCAGTGCAGCCTGCACCGGAGCGGGCAACCCGCCGTGTTCCCCGGCCAGGGCCGCGCACAAGCAGATGCGGGCCCCGTCACCGTCCGCCAGCGCATCGGCATAGAGGTGCGAGGCAAGGAGTTCGAGCTGGCCGGGCAGGTCCGGGGCGCCGGCCGCAGCCTGGGCGGTGAGGTGGGCAACCATCTCGCGGTAGCGCCGCACGAGGGAGATTCCCAGATCAGCCTTGGTGGGATAATGGTAATGGATGCTGGCGGTGGTGATGCCGACCTCCGCAGCCAGGTCCCGGTAGGAAAAGCCGTGAAAACCACGGGTCTGGATCAGGCGTTGA
>CAXTFX010000497.1:0-3622 GCA_964243185.1 uncultured Chthoniobacterales bacterium | reverse complement strand
GACGTGCTCGACGCCGTGCGCCGCGCCTACGGGCCGGCGGCGGCGGACAAGCTCCTCTTCGGCGTCTTCGCGCGCTGGGCGGAGGATTTCCGCGCCCGGCTGGCCGCTTGCGGGGACCTCCCCGAGCGCGCCGCCGGCCTGGCCCGCCTGCGGGACGAGGAGGGCTACCTCGCCACCCTGGACGGTGCCCCCGCGCGGCCCGCGGGCGACGGGCCGCTGCGGATCGTGGAGAACGGCTCCCCGCTGGAAGCGCTCCTGCGCGTTTACCCGCTCATCGGCCGGCTGGAGCGGGAGTTGTTTGAAAAGGTCCTCGGCTGCCCCGTGCGCCGGGTGCGGGAGGAGACGCCGCCGGGCGTTTACCGGTGCGTCTTCGAGTTGGCGGCGAGGTAGGGCGGGTGATCCCTAACCCGCCGCCGTTTGCGCTTTCGGCACGCCATCCGACGGCGGGTTAGGGATGACCCGCCCTACCCGCCTGCCGTGACCGTCCGCTCCCGCCCGTGCGGGTCCGGCCGTCGGCCCTTGCGCGCCGGTTTCTTCCCGGCCCCGACGAGCTTCGCCGCGCGCCCGTCCACCTTTTCCGGCTGCTCGCGCGGGCACCACGCCGTGGTCCGGCCGCCGACGGTAGCGCGCTCCAGCTTGGCGCGGCAGCGCGGGCAACTCCCGCCGGGCTCCCAACGGTGCAGGAACAACCAGGAGGCCGGGTAGCGCCAGTCGTCGTCGATGACCGCCATGGCCGTGCGCGCCACCCAGCGCGTGGCGCGGTAGAGCCGGGCGGTTTCCTCCGGGGTCAGTTCCCCCGCGCGGGTCGTCGGGTGCAGGCGGGCGCGCCAGAGGATCTCGTCGGCCATCCAGTTGCCCACGCCGGGAAAACGCTCCTGCACGAGCAACAGCGCCTTGAGCGGCGCCTTCTTGCGGCGGGCGAGGAAGGTGCCTAACGCGGTGGCGTCGAATTCCTTCGACAGCAGAGATGGCGCGAGGGCCGTCCACCACGCCGGCGGCTCGCCCCCCTGGTGCAGCCGCACGCGCCCGAAAAACCGCCGGTCCTCGAAGACCAGCACGCGGGCGTCCTGGTGGAGGATGAGATGGTCGTGCTTGCGGGGCGCGTAAGCCGCGGGGTCGTCCTCCCGGCGCAACTCCCCGTTCATGCCGAGGTGAACGCCCAGCCAGAGGTCGCCCGAGAACCGGAAGAGCATCTGCTTGCCGCGCGCTTCGCTCCCCAGCAGGGACCGACCGGGCAGGAGCTGGCACAACGCGGCCGGGTCCGCGTCGCGAAAGATGCGGATGCCCGGCCGGGCGATGACCACGTCACGGATCACGGCGTGAAGGCCGGGGTCCCACTGGCGGCGGGAGTGTTCGACTTCGGCGAGTTCGGGCATAGGGGCGATGAACACCTTAAACGAAGGGGTTGCGCCCGCCAGCGTCGGCGGATAGTTTCCGACCCGCTTTTCAGCGCGCCAGGGTAGCTCAGCGGTAGAGCAGGGGACTCATAAGCCCTTGGTCGGGAGTTCGATTCTCCCCTCTGGCATCTCCCTACCCCGCAGCGACCCATGACGTTGGCCGGAGAGAACGGCGGGGATCTGCGGATCAGCGGCGGTCATCGTCCAAGGGTAAAGGCGGAATGTTCGCAGACGATTGTCTGTGGATGTTTAGTCACGTCACCCTAGTCTCGGTGGAACGTGTTCCCCCCCGCGATCAGTTGGTTTTCGGGGCGGTGATTCGCAAAGTGCGGGGCGAAAGCTACACTTCTCAGGAGGCTCTGGCGGCCAAGGCTGGCTTGCACCGCACTTACGTCAGTTTGCTGGAACGCGGCCGGCGCACGCCCACACTGACCATCGTCCTCCGTCTGGCGAAGGCTTTGGGCACTTCCGCGGCGGAACTGGTCGCCCGCTTCGAGGCAGAACGACAGTTGCCGGCAAACTGACCGGTGCCGCGAGGAACACCCGAGAAAGGCAGCACGCAAGGCAACTTCGTGTCCGAGTGGTTTGGACATACGGTGTGGCCGCAGGAGCGTTTCGATGACTCCGAGCCGCCCGTATCAACCAAGGCAACCGAGCTTGCCCCTTTCTGAGCGCGGCCGTTGGAAAAAGTGAGGGAGAGGCCGGCTGCCAGCGCACACTCCTCTTCAGTTCGACAAGACTCGGTGGCGAGGCGGCCTTTCCAGAAACCGAGTTCTCACCCGCCGCCAGCATTGACGCCTCCGTGTTTGAGGTAGTGGACACGGCGGAGGATGGAACTCCCGCCCGGTTCGGCAAGCACCTGCCCTATGAAATCCAAACGGCTGATTTTCACGGCAGCCCCCTGCGAGCGGCTGGTCTCCTCCGGGGGGAATGCCCACGGGTAGAGGATCCGGGCGAAGATGATCACCGTCGTCTTCGGGAGGAGGTCGAGCTCTGCGGCACCGCGATGGAGGGACCAAACAAGTCGAACATCTTCAAGCGGACCATTTACCAGATGATTCTGAGGATCGCGCTTTCCGACCACACGGATTGTGCGGGGTTCGCTATCTTCATCCCTGAGCTGGTCTGGGACAGTTGGTTGAAACACCTGGGCGATCCAAGCCTCGTCCCAATGGGGATGGACCCGGACACGCTGAAATTGTCGGAAGCGGCGGCAAAAGCTGGCACGGACCAGGCCGGTGAAGCGACCGGAACGGGGGGAGTGCGGGCGAGGGTTTATGTTTTTGACATCGTCACCGCTTCCCCTGAGTCACCCCGGCCGTTGAGGATCGTGCAGAAGGTCGAATGCTCCGCTACGGCGCTGGCTTATCACACTTTCGTCCCCGCGCCGCGGCTGGCCTTGGGAGCCAAGGTCGTGGATCGGTTTCGTGCCAGTTTCGAGAGAAAAGTTCGGTCCGCTTGCCGGGAGGGCGTCTCTCCCGAGAGCAAACCGCGCCGCACCCGTCGCGCGGCACCATCACTGGGAGAGGACCCGCCGCTTCCCCTGCGTCCCAACGATCACACTGCGCCCTCGGCTGGGGAACGTGATTGACCGGCCAGGAGTAGCCGTAGGTCACCCCTGGCGGTTTGACCCGCCCCGCCCGCAAGAGCTCCCGCCGGTGGTCCCAAAAGGTCAAATTTTTCCCGATTCGTGAGGGCGATGTCGGGGGTGAGCACGGGCGCTGCTTCATAGGGCGCCTAGATGCCAACGCCGCCCCTGACCTTCCCCTCCGTCCACTCGCCCGACGGCGACCTCAACCACGCGCTCGCCGACGTGCCGGCCGGGGCGTTGGAACGGGTCTTGCGGATGGCCGCGCGGACGTTCGAGGCGTCGCTGTGCCTGGTGGTGCTGACGGACCCGGCTCGCACGGAGCTGCTCGGCTGCCACGGCTGGGACACGCGGCCGGAATCCGGGAGCGACCGCTGGGAGATCGGCCGCGCGGAGGCCCTGGCGCTCGACGGGGCGATGGGGGAGCGCGGGCTGCGGGTTTTGCACGACACGGCCGCGGCCGGGGACGCGGTCTTCCACCCGGGGAACGCCCTGGCCCCCGTGCGCGCCTACGCCGCCGTGGCCCTGTTCGCCGCGGGCGGGGCGGGGCCGCGGCTCGGCTCGCTCCTGGTGCTGGACCCGGCGGCGCCGCGGCCGCAGCCGTGCCGGGCGGGGGAGTGGCAGGCGTTGACCGAGC
>CAXTFX010000496.1:0-3627 GCA_964243185.1 uncultured Chthoniobacterales bacterium | reverse complement strand
GCCTGGTGGCGGCCCGCGCGGGTGCCCCCCCGGCGCTCCCCTCCTCCGCCCCGCCCACGGTGGACCCCGGCCCGCCGCCGCCCATTGCCACCGGTTCTGGGAACGGCAGCGGCACGGCCTACGCCCCGCTGCTGGGGAGCAGCGCGCGCCGCGAGGAGGCTCCCGTCAAGCACCTCGTCGTCCAGGAGCGCGGCAAGCACACCCTCACCGTGACGTGGCCCGTGCCGAAGCTCGCCCCCGCCGGCTACCGGGTCGAGCGGCGCCGGCTGTGGATGGAAAACGGCGAACTCCAGACGGAGTGGGACCCGCACGAGAACGTCGCCTACACGACCGAGCCGGACGGCACCGTCCGCGCCCTGGTGCGTGGTCTCAACGCCAACGAGCCGCAGACCGTGCGCGTGGTGGCCGTGGACGGCCGCGGCACGTTGTCGGCGCCCTCCGTGCAACTCGTCACCGCCACGCTGCCGGACCCGCGTTGGTGGCAGCGCGTCACCCCGCTCGACGCGCTGTTCGCCGGTCTGGGGGGATGTCTGCTGCTGCTCTGGCGGCACAAACGGGTTTACGGCTGACGGGCAACCCGCGGAACCAGGGTGGAGTCGTGGTCGTATCCGGGCGGAAGCTGACGCGGTCCGAGAATCAGCAGGCCAGAGGCGGGCGAACGGTGGCGAACCGCGAATTACGCGCTTGAACCGACCGGCTGGACGGTTTATTCGTTCCCCGCACCCGTTGACCCCCCGTTTCTCCCCTGATGAGCCGCCGACCCGATTCCCGTGACACCATCCTCGCCGCCGCCGAGGCGGTCGTGGTGAAGGCCGGCACGGGGCAGCTCACGCTCGACGCGGTCGCGGCGGAGGCGGGGATCAGCAAGGGCGGGTTGCTCCACCGTTTCCCTTCCAAGGAGGCGCTGCTGGAGGCGATGGTGACGCGCCAGACCGAGCGGCACGACGAGATGGTGCGCGAGGCCCGCGCGATGCTGCCGGACACCCCGGGCAAGGAGCTGTGCGCCTACATCCTCGCCGCGTTGCACGACGCGGCGGACACCAAGCGCGTCTGCTCCGCGCTGCTCGCCGCCGCCGCCAACGAGCCGAGGCTGCTCGCCCCGGTGCGCGCGCACTACCGCGCCCGCCTCGCCGAGATGGCGGCCACCGCCACCGGGGGGAACCTCGCCCGCGCCGCGGCCGTCTGCCTCGCGACGGACGGGCTGTGGCTCATGGAACTGATGCACCTTTCGCCGCTGGACCCGCGGGAGCGCGACGCCGTGGTCGCCGAGCTGCTCCGTCTGGCGGAGCTCCAGGCGGCCCCGGCGGAGAACCTGCCGCCGGCGCTTTCCCTCCCGCGCATGGCCACGCCCGCCGTGACCGCCACGCCCTGCCCGAGCGCCGCCGGGCTCCTCTCCACCGTCCCAACCAAGCCATGACCGCCACCCAACAACCTACGTCCACCCCCACCGACCGTCCCCTGGACCGCTCCTCGCACGAGCCCGCCGCCGCGACCCCCGCGCCCGTCCGTCGGCGCGGCGCGCTGGTGTGGCGTTTTCTCCTCATGCTGCTGCTGGTGGGGGTGGTGGTCGCGGCGCTCGGGATCTTCAAGGCACGGCAGATCAAGGGGTTCCAGGCCCTGGCGGCCAGCGGGGCGTTCGAGCCGCCGCCGGCCGCGGTGACCACCGTCGTGGTCAAGCAGGAAACCTGGCCGCAATCGCTGCGGGCCGTCGGGACGATGGAAGCGGTCAACGGCGTGATGGTCGCCGCGGACCTGCCGGGCGTGGTGGAAAAGATCGAGTTCAAGTCCGGCACGCCGGTGCGGGCGGGGCAGATCCTCGTGCGGCTGGGGACGGGTCAGGAGCAGGCGCAAGTGGCCGCCGCGGAGGCGCGGCGCGACATGGACGTGCTCTCGCTCAAGCGTCAACGCGACCTGATCAAGAGCCGCACGAGCTCGCAATCCGAGTTCGACACGGCCGAGGCGACCGCCCGGCAGTCCGAGGCGACCGTGCAGGAGATGCGGGAGGCGGTTTCGCGCAAGACGATCCGGGCGCCGTTCGACGGGGCGCTCGGCATCCGCAAGGTCAACCTCGGGCAGTATCTCAAGAGCGGCGACGAGATCGTGACGCTGCAATCGCTGGACCCCATCCAGGTCAACTTCTCGCTGCCGCAGCAGGAGTTGACGAAGTTCCAGGTCGGCAGCGAGGTGCGCCTGCGCTCGGACGCCACGGGCGAGACCGAGTTCCCGGGCCAGATCACGGCGTTGAACTCGGCGATTGATGCCAGCACGCGCAACGTGCTCGTCCAGGCCACCCTGCCGAACCCGGAGGGCCGGCTGCGCCCGGGCATGTTCGCCAACGTCACGATCCTGCGCGAGGCCAGCGACGCGGTCCTGCCGGTGCCGGCGAGCGCGATCCTCTACGCGCCGTATGGCAACTCGGTGTTCGTCGTCACCGACGCGCCGGACCCGCGGAACCCGGGCAAGACGCGCAAGGTGGTCGAGCAGCACTTCGTCAAGCTCGGGGCGACGCGCGGCGACCTGGTGGCGATCCTCTCCGGCGTGGAGCCGGGCGCGACGGTGGTTTCCGCGGGCGTCTTCAAGCTGCAAAACAAGGCCGCGGTGCAGATCAACAACAGCGTCAAGCCCGGGGACGACCCCGCGCCGAAGCCGGAAAACAGCTAACGGCAACCCCGCACCAAGAACGATGGCTTAGGGGTGATTCGGTAGCGGATCATCCTGCCCTCATCCCAACCCACTTCTTCATGAAGCTCACCGATCTTTTCATCCGTCGGCCCGTGCTGGCCATCGTCATCAACCTCGTGATCCTGCTCGCGGGGTTCCAGGCATGGCGCGTCATCAACGTGCGGCAATACCCGCGCAGCGACCTCGCCGTCGTCAGCGTGACCACGGCCTACGTCGGCGCCAACGCGGACCTGGTGCGCGGGTTCGTCACGACGCCGCTGGAGCGGGTCATCGCCAGCGCGGAGGGCATTGACTTCGTCGAGAGCGCCAGCGCGCAGGGGGTTAGCACGATCTCCGTCCACCTCCAACTCAACTACGACACCAACGCGGCGTTGACCCAGATCCAGGCCAAGGTCGCCCAGGTCCGCAACGACCTGCCCCCGGAGGCCGAGGCGCCGGTCATCAACGTGCAGACCGCGGACGACCGCATCGCCTCGATGTATGTGTCGTTCTACTCCGACACGCTGGAGGCCAACCAGATCACCGACTACCTCACCCGCGTCGTCCAGCCGAAGGTCACGGCCATCAACGGCGTGCAGCGCGCGGACATCCTCGGCGCGCGCACCTTCGCGATGCGCGCCTGGCTGAAGCCCGACCGCATGGCGTCGCTCAACGTCTCGCCGACGGACGTGCGCAACGCGCTGGCGCGCAATAATTACCTCTCCGCGCTAGGTTCGACCAAGGGCGAGATGGTGTCCGTGAACCTCGTGGCGAACACGAACCTGCGCTCCGCGGACGAGTTCAAGAAGCTCGTGGTCCGCCAGGAGGGGGACACCATCATCCGGCTCGCCGAGGTCGCCGACGTGCAGCTCGGCGCAGAGTCCTACGACGCCGACGTGCGCTTCGACGGTCAGCGCGCCACGTTCATGGGCGTCTGGGTGCTGCCCACGGCGAACTCGCTCGACG
>CAXTFX010000495.1:0-3648 GCA_964243185.1 uncultured Chthoniobacterales bacterium | reverse complement strand
CGCCAGGCCGGACGCCGCGTGCCGGCGGCGGGCGGCGCGCCACTCCAGCAGGGCGTAGCCGAAGAGCATCGGCCGCGGCGGCAGGTGAAACAGGGCGGCGCGGGCGGCGAACACCGTCGGGAGCAGCGTGGGAGTTTCCCCGTGCGCGGCCCACCCCTCGAAGCGGGTCAACCAGCGGGCCGACCGCGCCCCGCGCAGGTGCCCGAGCAGCCGGGAGCCCGCTTCCCGCGACCCGGCCAAGGCGTCTGGGGCCAGCCGGGCGGCGAGGTCGAGATCAACCGCCCGCAGCTCCCGGGCGCGGTCCCGGTCGGCGTGCGTGGCCGCCTCGAGCAGGGCCGGCGCCACGAGGGGGGCGAAAGTTCCGATGCACCAGCACTCCCAGGCCGCCGACCAATCCGCCGCTCCGGGCAGGAAGGTCAGCGCCCCGGCCACCTCCGGCAGCCCGATCAACCCGGCTTCGCCCAGGCTCAACCACTCGCTGGGGCCGCCGGCACGGGCTTCCCGGGCGGGAACGGCGGCAGGGGGGAAACCAGGGGGCATAGCGGCGCGGAGATTACCACGACCCTCCCATTCCTTCAACGCGCGCCCGCGCCGGCCGGCAGGACCCGGCGCAGGAGCCGCTCCTGGACCCGCCACATGGCCGCGGCGGCCTCCGGACGGTCGTCCTCGTGTCCGTTCAGGTGCAACAGGCCGTGGATGATATAACGAGCCAGCTCCCGCTCCAAGGTTTGCCGGTGCGCCCGGGCCTGGCGTTGCGCGACGGACGCCCCGATGACGATTTCCCCGTGCGTGAACGTGAGGACGTCCGTGGGCCCGGGAACCGACCGGAACCGCTCGTGCAGTTGCCCGCTGGTCCGGTCGGAAACGAGCACGATCCCGACGGTGCCCAGGTCGGGGAGCACCGCTTCGCCTGGGCCGGGGTGGGACAGGCAACCCGGCAGGACCGCCCGCGCGAACCGGCGCAGACCGGGCAGGAACGGCAGGGGAACGGCCCGCTGCCGGTTCACCAAGGTCAGCCGGGGCGGCCGCGTCGGGGAACGACGGCTCGTCACGGCGCCACCGCCTTGGGTGGCGCCACGGAGACGGGGGCCGGGGTGCGGACCGTCTTCGGCGCCCCCGGTTCACGGCGGCGCGACGGCTCGCCGTGGGACCCTTGGCCGTTGGCCGCGGCGGCGGGCGCGTGCCCGTTCGGGGAGTTGTTGAAGCGGGTGTCGTAGGCCGAGGGGTCCTTTTCCCGCTTCGGGTAGGCGATCCGCCGGTGGAGCATGGACATGAGCGTGTGCCGGAAGCTCTCGGCCACCTTGCGTAGCTCGCGGAAAGACAGGTCGCAGGCATCGAGCTGGTGGTCGGCCACGCGGCTGTCAATGATGTCGTTGACCAGTTCCTCCACCCGTTGCGGCGTCGGCTTCTCCAGGCTGCGCGAGGCGCTCTGGATGGCGTCGGCGAGGGAGATGATGGCGCACTCCCGCGTCTGGGGCAGCGGGCCGGGGTAGCGGAAAGTTTCCTCGCGCACCTCCGGGATGTCGTCGTCCCGCCGCACCTGGGTGATGGTGCCCCCGAGCCGGGCATCCTCCCGCTGCTGGAGGGCGCGTTTGTAGAAGAAATACACCAGCGAATTGCCGTGGTGCTGTTGGATGACGTCGATGATCTGCTGGTTCAGGTTGTGCTTGAGCGCGAGGTCCACCCCCTCCTTGACGTGGGCGACGATGATGAGGGCGGACATCGTCGGGGCGAGGTCGTCGTGCGGGTTGTAACCGTCCACCGGGAGGTTCTCCGTGAAATACTCGGGTTTCACCAGCTTCCCGATGTCGTGGAAATAACTCGCCGTCTGGCACATCAGCGAGTTCGCGCCGATGGTCTCCGCGGCGGCCTCGGCCAACTGGGCCACCTCCAGGCTGTGGTGGTAGGTGCCCGGCGCCTCCTCCGAAAGCCGACGCAGGATCGGGTGGTTGCGGTCGGACATCTCCAGCCAGGAAATCGCCGTGGTGATGCGGAAAACGCCCTCCACGAACGGCAGCAGCCCGCTGACGAGCGAGGCCGTCAACAGCGCCGCGCCGAAGGCGGCCAGGGCCTGGGAACCGACCGTGCGCCAGTCCGTCGCGGCGGGGAACATCCAGTTCACGTCAATCCGCCCGAAGCACAGCCCGAGCAGGGTGGCGGCCACCCCGACGAAGAAACCCGCCCGGAGGAGTTGCCCACGCCGACGGACCTGAAAGGTGACAAACACGGCCACGAAGCCGCCGATGAGGCTGGTGGCCAGGAACGCGGCGTCCACGTTCGGCCAGAGCGCCGCGCCCCAGAGGCTGACAAAGGTGGCCGTGTAGATGCCCTGGTTCTTGCCGAGCAGGGCCGAGATCACCAGCGGGGCGAAGGCGTAGGGCAACACCAGCGGCACGAAGCGGGCCAACTCCGGGTCACGGAACCCGAAGGCCAAACCCACCCTCAACAGGAGCAGGTGGACGAAACAAACGATGAGCATCAGGCCGACGCGGGAATTGCGCTCCCAGGTCTGCGGGTGGTTGATCCAGAGCTGTGCCAGGGCGGTAACGAACACCAACAACGCGAACAGGTAACGTTGAGCCTGTTCGGGTTGTTGCCCCGAGAACACCAGCGTCGCGAGCAGGCCGGCGAAGGCCAGGAACATCAGCGCCTTGACGTGCCGGCTGCTCTCCAGCGCGCGGACGAATTCACTCCGCACCTGGCGGCGGCGGGTTTTGGGGCAGGCAAAGCCCTTCTTGATGAGCTGGGTTTTGCGCCAGGCGTCGAGAACGCTCATAGGGGCACGTTCATGGGAGGAACTTTGGCGTCGGTCAATGTCGTGCGGACGGCCCCGGATGGCGAGCTAATTCTTGGGCCGTCGGCCCCCGTCGGAGCCGCCGCGCGCGGGGCCTTCCCCGGGTGCCGGGCCCCCGCCGTCACCTTCACCGTAACGGTGCTGGCGGTAGGCGCGGATGATGGACTGGACGAGCTCGTGACGGACAATGTCCGACTCCTCGAAGAAGACGAAGTCAATCCCCTTGACCCCCTTGAGCGCCTGGATAGCCTCGACCAGCCCGGAACGCTTGTTGGCTGGCAGGTCAATTTGGGTGCGGTCACCGGTGACGACCACCTTGGAGCCCTGGCCCATCCGGGTCAGGAACATGAACATCTGCTCGGTGGTCGTGTTCTGCGCTTCGTCCAGGACGATGAAAGCGTTGTCGAGGGTGCGCCCGCGCATGTAGGCCAAGGGGGCGATCTCCACCGTGCGCTTTTCCATGTAGCGAGCCAGCTCCTCCGGGTCGAGCAGGGCGTGCAGCGCGTCGTAGAGCGGGCGTAGGTAGGGGAAAATCTTGTCCTGCAAATCGCCGGGCAGAAACCCGAGCGCCTCGCCGGCTTCCACCGCCGGCCGGGTCAGGACGATGCGGCCGATCTGCTCGCGCTTGAGGGCGGCCAGGGCGGCGGCCATCGCCAGGTAGGTCTTGCCCGTGCCGGCCGGGCCGACGCCGAAAACGATGTCGTGACCCGCGATGGACTTCAGGTAAGCCAATTGCCCGGCCGTCTTGGCGAGCACGGGCGGCCGGCGCGCGCTGGTCTGGACGCGCCGGGCCCCGAGCCCGGCCAGCTCGCGTTCGGCCGCGGGGGCGGCGCTCGCGGCAGCTCCGGCCGGGG
>CAXTFX010000494.1:0-3665 GCA_964243185.1 uncultured Chthoniobacterales bacterium | reverse complement strand
TCCCCCGGCCGCCCCGTCCCCGCCGCCGGCGCCCTCCGTCGTTACCCCGCCGCCGGTGGTCGCTCCCCCCCCGTCGCTGCCCGCGCCCGTCGCCAAGATTACGCCCGCGGTCCCCCCGCCGGCTTTACCGCCTGCGCCGCCCCCGCCCCCGGCGTTCGGCGGCCCGAAGCCCGCGTCTGGCCCGGCGCCCGTGGCCCCCGCGCGCAAAACGGGCGCCCGCGGGGGGATTTCCCCGATCTTCGCCCCCGCGGCGGCCGTTCCCGATCCGCCCGCCGAACCCCTTCCCGAACCGCCCCCGGCCGAGGCGGAACCCCCGCCCCCCGCGAACCCGAAGCTCGGACACGCCTTCCAGAACGCCGCCGGTCGGGAACCCTCTCGCCCGGAGTGAGTAGCTGCCATGTCCATTGACCTGCTCCCCCCCGTATGACCGACGCCGGCCTCAACGAGAAAACCTCTGCCGCCATTGACTGGTATTGGCGGCTGGGTCAACAGCGCAAGGACGCCCACGGCCTCGGCGGCCCGTGGCTGGACCGGCTCTACGCCACCCGTCGGCAGGCCCGCGCCATCGCCGCGTCGGCCGAGGGCGGCAAGCCGCGCATGGCGATCTGGGGACCGTCGCAAACCGGCAAATCCACCCTGCTCTCCGGCTATTTGGACGGGCCGGGGGTGGACGACCGGGGCAACGGCTCCCCCCTCCAGTGGAGCATGAACGAGCCGGTGCGCTTCGTCGTCGGCGCGGACAAGGGGGAGGACGTCATCGTGCTCAACCCGTTTAACTTTGGCTCCGACGCCTCCGGCTGCGTCACCCGGTTCACCCTGTGCGACACCGTGCCCGACCCCGAGCACCCCGTCGAGGTCCAGATCGCCAGCGAGGGGCAGATCATGCACGCCCTCGCGGTCGGCTACCTCTCGGAGTGCCAGCCGCGTAACGCCAAGGGCGAAAAGATCGCGTTCACCGCCGAAACCTTCCGTGCGCTGCTGGAAAAACAGCGGCCCACCGGCCCGCCGACCCGCGCCGGCTACGAGGCGGCGCACGGGCTGGCCGACCTGCTGGAACTGCTCATTCTGTCCAAGGAGGACCGTTTCACCAACCTCGCCGGCCAGTGGGCCAAGCTGCGGGGCGAACTGCTCGAAACCCCCGCCCTGTTGTCCAACGCCGCGGCCGTGGACAGCTTCGCCTGCGAATTGCTCTGGGACTCCTGGCCCTCGCTGACCAACGCCTACACCGCGCTCGCCGCCAAGCGCCGCACCCTGCGCGAACGGTTCGGCGAACGCCCCCTGCGCTGCTCCCACCGCGCCGCCGCGCTGCTCCTGGACATTGACGCCTACAAGCGCGCGCTCGAACCCAACAGCCCCGCCCACGACAAGGTCCGCCGGCTCGTTTACCACGACGACGGCTCCCCCGCCGGCGCGACCCTCGGGGACGCGGGCGGCGCCGGCGGCGTGCGGCTGGCCGAGAACGAGGCGGACTTCGGCCTGTTCCAGGGGTTGGTCTGGCAACTCACCGTCCCCGTGCGTCGGGACGTGCTGCAGCCAATGGCGCCCGTGCTGGCGGATTTCCTGGAAACGGCTGACCTGCTGGACTTTCCCGGTGTCGCCAACGCCCACGCCAGCGCCGACCGGATCACCGACGAGCAGTTGGCGGCCCAGCCCGGCCGCATCCTGACCGAGGTGCTCAAGCGCGGCAAGACGGCGTCCGTCGTCGTTTCCAGCGCGCGGAACCTGGACATTGACGGGTTTTCCCTGCTGATGCGGATCGGCAAGTTCCCCGCCCAGCCCGTGCAGCTCGTGGCCGGCGTGCGGAGCTGGCTCCACGGCTACGGCGAGGACCTGCCCCCGCGCGACAAACGCTTGCCCATCAACCTCGTGCTGACTTTTGGCGCCAACCTCGTCAACCAGGTCATCACCACCGGCACCGCCCGCCAGGGCCTCGGGCCATCCTTCGACCAGCTCAAGGGCCTGGGCCACCTCTCGCAACCCAACGTGGTGACAACCTTCGCCACGAACTACCCGCAGTTCCCCGACGGCCACCTGGTCGGCACGCCCACGGACCAGCAGAACGCGCTTCACCTGATCGAGGCGGACGAGGCGTTCCGCCACCAGTTCGGGGACAACGCCGCGTCCTTCGAGGCGATGCTGACGACGCCCGACGGCGGGCGGGACTACTTCTTCCGCCACCTGCGCGAGCAGGCCGCCAACTCCACCCGCCCGCGGCTCCTCGGGGAACGGCGCGAGACCCTGACCGAAACCCTGTCCGGCCTGCGCCAGGAAGCCCTCCCCGGCGCGAACGACGCCGCCGGCCAGCGCAACGCCGACCTGGACGCCTGGGTCAAGGCGATGCAAACGATCCTGGCCGAGCGCGCCCGCGACCACCCCGACCAGGACGCCGCCGCTTGGCTGTCCCGCCGCCTGCGGGCGTTGCTCAACGTGGACCCCGAGAAGCTGGACCCGCTGCCGCTCAAGGCGCTGCCGAACAAAGTCTCGTTCCGGGCGTTCATCGAAAAACAGCTCCGCGGCTGGGTCGCCGACCGGAGCCGGGTGCCCGAGGCGACCGAAACGGGCCTGCGCGACGCCGCCCACGCCAACCGGATGCTGGGCTACCTCGTCGAGGCCACGGACGTGGCGGCCATCGAGGGGTTCCTCAAGGACGACCTCGGCTACCTCACCGCCCGCGCCGACGCCCTGCACGCCCGGCGTTTCCTGGCCGGCAAGATGGGCACCGAGCTCCTCCAGGGCCGGGCCCGCCCCACCGCGCACCGGCCCCTGGACGCCAGCCGGGGCAGCGTCAACGAGGTGCTGGTCGCGTTGGCCAAGAAGGAGGACGCGCAGGACTTCGACCTGAAGACCGCCCCGCACTTCCTGAGCGTGATCGAGCCGTTCTGGAAACGCCTGGAACAGGTGAAAACCGCCGGCGTCGGCCAGCGCCCGCCGCAGCCCGGGGACGCGGAGTTCGCGGCGATCTTCGAGGCGCCCTGACCCTGAGCCCGCCCATTCTTTATGCCTGATCCCCACAAAGGCCCTCCGGTCATCTCCGTGTTCCCGAACAGCGGGCACCACAACACCTTCGTGCCGTTCGCGGCGGACCTCCTGGCGAAGTTCCCCGAGCTCCGCCAACTCTGCGCCGCCGAGCGCACGCCGTGGCGGGAGCTGAACCACTCCTGGGTGCGCGGCCGGTTCGCCACGCGCGACGGCCAGCCCGGCTTATGGGTCGCCGTCGAGAGCAACCTCGGCACGATCCACCGCGGCTCCATCCACGAACCCCGCCGGCAGGCGCCGGACCACACGGGCAACCCGGAAAACCCCTCGCCCTACGCCGCCGCCGACCCCGCCCGGCTGCCGGGGGAGACGAACATCCAGCTCTCCATCCCGTCCCGGCAGAACCCGGCGGTGCCCATCGAGATCGCCTTCACCCTGATCTGGAAGGAGCCGGCCGGCCTGCCCATTGACGTGGACCTCATCGTGGATTTCGGGAACACCCGCACCGTTGTCCTCGCCCTGGAAAACCAGAACTCGCAGGACGGCAAGCTGGCCTCCATCTGCAAGAGCGTGCGGTTCACCCGGCGCGGGTTCGATTACGAGGCGTTCAAACCCGAACCGGGGCGGCCGCCGGACGACACCGCCGCCATCGTGGATTCCTGGTTCGTGCTCCAGGAACCGCTGTTCTC
>CAXTFX010000493.1:0-3667 GCA_964243185.1 uncultured Chthoniobacterales bacterium | reverse complement strand
GCGGTTCCGTGGTGGCCCTGGCTGCTCCCCCTCGGGGTGTCCGCCCTGTGGGCCGGCGCGGGCTGGTGGACGGTGCCGGAGTTCGCCGCGCAGGTCGTCGGCCGGGAGTTCCTCGGGCGGTTCGATTATTCCGGGCAGGCGATGCACGTCCGGCAGCCGGGGTGGTTTTACGTCGCCGGGCTGCTCGGCCGGCTGGCGCCGTGGGGCCTGCTGCTGCTGGCGACGGCCCTCCTCGCGCGGCCAGCGTGGCGGGCGGTGGGGCGGGAGCCGGCCGGACGCTGGCTGGTCTGCTGGGTCGCGGGCGGGCTGCTGCTCATGTCCGTGGTGCCCTCCAAGCGGCTGGACCGCATCTTTCCCGTCGTCCCCCCGCTGTGCCTGCTGCTCACGGCCGTCGTCGGCCGGGCGCGGGAAACGACCCCGCGCGGGGAACGGGTCGAGACGCTCGCGGGCTGGACCGCCGCGGCGGCGCTGGCCGTGGCCGTGGCGGCGACGGGTTACGAGGTCCGCAAGGCGTTCCTCCGGCACGAGGACGCCCTGGACCGCTTCGGCCGGCAGGTCCGCCGCCTCGCGGCGGCGCGCGGCGGGCCGCCCCCGGAGTTGGCCGTCGGCGCGCGGGTGGACGAGTCGGACGAGACGCTCCTGGTCTGCCTGCGGCAGTTGCGCTGGCTGGACCACGCGGCCGGCGGGGACGCCTGGCGGGCCGGCCGCGTGGACGCCCTCGTGCTCCGGGCGGCGACCGCGGCGGAGCTGCGCCCGGCGCTGGGGGCCGAGGGCCAGGGGTTCACGGTCACGGCCCGCATGGAGGCAACCCGCGGGCACGTCGTGCCGTATTGGCTCGTGTCACGCCGGGAGCCCCCCGTCGCGTCAACGGCCGCGGCGCCCTGAACCCCGGGGAAGCTCCGGGGTGGATTTCCCCCGGGGACCGTTCCAACCTCCCCGGCCATGATGTTCTTCGGACAAAAGGTTCACCCGCTGAACTTCGCCTACGCCGAGCGCGCCAGCGTCGCCGGGAGCGCCGTCGAGTTCGCCGCCGCCCGGTCCTCCGTCGTCCGCGTTTCCTGCCGTGAGCTGGCGCCCTGGGCCGTCCGGCTCACGGTGGCGAACGGCCACGTCGCCGACGCCCGCCAATACTCCGACGGCGTGGCCCCCGCGTGGCGCGAGGGCGCCGGCCGCGACGCGGCGCCGACGGCCGTGGACGGGGGCATCGTCTTCGAGACGGCGGGGTTCACCGTCACCGCTACCGCCGCCGGGCTGGACCTGCGCTGGCGGTCCGGCGGCCACCTGCGCCCGGTCACGTCGGCCGCCACGGACCGCGCGATGTATTTCCCCGACTCCGGCCGGCCCGGCCCGCGCGCGACCCTCGGCGGCGTCGGGGTCAACGGCCCGCAGACCGCCCTGCTCTGGGAGCTCGGCGGCGCCACGGCCGCGCTGGGCTTCGGCGAGCGCACCGGCCGGTTGAACAAGCTCGGCCAGTCCCTGGACCATCACACCGTGGACGTCGTCAGCGTGCACCCCCACCAGTGGCAGGAGGACGACTACGACCCGGCGTATGTCGCCATCCCCCTCGCGATCCTGAAGCTGGCGGGCGGCGAGCACGTCGGCCTGTTCTTCGACAACGCCGACCGCACGGTCCTGGACGTGGGCAAGCGCCTCGACGGCGTGCTCATGCACCAGGCGATGAACGGGAACACCGACCTTTACCTCCTCGCCGGCCCGACTTTGCGGGACGTCACGCGGCACTTCGCCGCGCTCACCGGCCGCGCCGAGCTGCCGCCGCTCTGGGCCATCGGCCACCACCAGTGCCGCTGGGGCTACGAGCGGGAGGAGGACTTCCGCCGGCTGGCCGCGCGCTTTCGCGAGTTCGCCATCCCCACCAGCGCGTTCTGGTATGACATTGATTACATGGACGCCTACCGGGTCTTCACCTGGGACGCGCGCGATTTCCCGGACCCCAAGCGCCTGAACGACGACCTCCGGGCGGAGGGCTTTCACACCGTCGCCATCGTGGACCCCGGCGTGAAGCGCGACCCCGGCTATCCCGTCTATGAAACGGGCACCGCGGCGGACGTGTTCTGCCAGACCGCCAGCGGCCGGCCCTACGTCGGCAGCGTCTGGCCGGGCGACACGTTGTTCCCCGACTTCACCCTGGAAACGGCCCGCGCGTGGTGGGCGGATTGGCTGGCGCGCTGGCTGGCCGAGAGCGGCGTGGACGGCGCGTGGCTGGACATGAATGACCCGTCCACCGGCGACAGCTCCGCCGACGAGATGCTCTTCGAGCACGGCCGCACGCCCCACGCCCGGTTCCACAACCAATACGGTCACCTCATGTGCGCGGCCTCCCGGCTGGCCTTTGAACGGCTCGACCCGCGGCGCCGCCCGTTCCTGCTCACCCGCAGCGGCGCGACGGGCACCCAGCGCCACGCCGCGATCTGGACGGGGGACAACGCCTCCAACTGGCCGCACCTGCGTATGACCATCCCCTGCTCGCTCAACCTCGGCTTGAGCGGCGTGGCCTTCAACGGCCCGGACGTGGGCGGTTTCATGGGCCACGCCGACCCGGAGCTCCTCACCCGCTGGTATCAGGCCGGCTGGCTGTTCCCGTTCTTCCGCAACCACTCGGCCGAGGGCACCAAGCCGCAGGAGCCGTGGGAGTTCGGCCCCGTCGTCCGCGAGCGCATCGCCGACGTGATCCGCACCCGCTACCGGCTGCTGCCCTACGTTTACCAGCTCTTCTGGGAACACTACCTCCACGGCGACCCCCTGCTGCGCCCGCTGGGCTACGAGTTCGACGACCCCGGCCTGGAGCACGTGGACGACCAGTTCCTCCTCGGCCCGTCCCTGCTCGCCGCGCCGATGCTCCATTCCTTGGCGGAGAACCACGCGCTGATGGTCCACGGCCGCCCCGCGCAGTTCCGCGCCGTCACGCTCCCCGCCGGCTGCTGGTGGTATGACCTCAATCGCGCCGGATGGCTCGCCGGCGGCCAGACCCTCCGCTACCCCGTCGGCCTGGACGAATCCCCGCTGTTCGTCCGCGACGGGGCCATCCTGCCCTACCACCACGGCGAGTTGGCCAACGCCCGCACCGACTTCCGCGCCACCGTAGAGCTGCACGTCTTCGCCCGGGAACGCCCCGCCGCCGGCCACTACCACCTCGATGACCAGACCTCCCGCGCCTACCTCCTCGACGGCCAGTGCAATCGCGCCGCGTTCCGCGCCGGTCGCCGCCCGGAGGACGGGGGCGCCTTCTTCCTCGAAACGGAGGAAACCGGCCCGCTGCCGGCCGGCGGGACCCGTTGGACGCCCGTGTTCTACGGCGCGACCGGGACCGGGGAACTGCTCGTCAACGGGCAACGCCGCGGCACCCCCCTGGCTCCCGGCACCCGCCGCTGGATCGGCCGGGACGTGCCCGTGCTGGCGTAACAGACCTCCGGCGGGTCCTGCGGGTCATCCCTAACCCGCCGCCGTTGGGCGTGGTCGGCGCGCCCTCCCGCGGCGGCCTAGGGATAGGCCGCCCTACCCGCCGCTGGACTTTATCGCCCCGCCCCCCGGCGGTTGCCGGGTCGTCACGCGCGCGGCCGGGCATTGACAACCCCCTGTTCGCACGGTTGCGTGGGGTCCCCCTTTCGCCGTCCACCCGCGTGCCGACGATGCCCCATCTTCCCTCACC
>CAXTFX010000492.1:0-3669 GCA_964243185.1 uncultured Chthoniobacterales bacterium | reverse complement strand
TCCCGCGCCCAGGCGCGCAGCAGGTGCAGCCAACGAACCCAGTCGTCCAATTCAGGCGTTTGCTGGACAAAATCAGCGTCGAGCGCGCACGTCGGAACGGACACGCAAACCAGCAGGCCATAACGTCCACCCGAGCGAGGCACAATGAGTTTATGGCTCCGCGTCAGGGCCCAGTCCGCCGGCCGGCGGGAGGGCCGGCCGTGAATGATGATCTCGCGCTGGGCGCCAGCCTGGATGCTAACCGCACCGGGTCAAAGCCTCGGCCCGGTGCCCCGCCCGGCTCCCCGGCCCGGAAGAGCAGGCGTGCTTGGAGCTGCCGACGCCAGTCCACGAAGATTTGCACCCGGCGCAGATAGCCTAAGTGTTCCTCGATCGCCTTGTGGGTAAACCTCAGTCGGGCATGGTTGGCCTGTCGGCGCGTGGCCTCCTTCACGCGCCGACGCGCCAGCACACCCTGGCGCCGTTCCGCTTCGCTGATGCGGTCGGCGACCGGGACTCTGCCTTCGCGATCGACCGGGTTCCCGGCCACCTCGGCGATGGGCACCAGCCGGCAGTGGACGGCCCGGCGGCGCACCCAATCCATCACGGTGGCGAGCACCTCGGCGTGGGAAGCCATCCGTAGCCATTCCGTGCGTCCACCGGCGTCGGGGTGAAGACGCCCCCAGTCGTGGCGGCTTTCCTCGTGGAGCATCAGAACGGTGCGCTCCAACGCCTCCGCCTCGCGACGGCGGTTGACGGCCACCGTGACACAACGGGAAAGGTTGAGCGGGCCGTAGGTGGAAGAGAGCTGGCGGATGCACAGGTCCACGGGGTCGCTGATGCCCACCTTGTAGGCGTCCGGATACTGCTGGAAGTGCAGCACGTAAAAGAAGTGTTGGGGCTTCTGCTCGGGGACGGCGCTGGCTAAAGGTGGGGTGACCGTGGGCGGGATAGGAGTGAGGAGGTTCATGTAGATTGGGGACCGGGGTGATTGACCTGGGCGAACGCGCGCGGGCAGTGAAGGGCGGCCTGGAACTCTGGGAGAGATCAACGGCGGGGCGGGCGGGCAAACCCAGCGTCCACCTCGAAGGCGTGAACCACGGGATCGAGGTAGCGGCGCGCCGCAGCGCGGGTGCCCGCGTCCAGTCCAAACCAGCGCTGGGCAAGCACGTCCATTGCCCCCTTGATCTCGTCGAGGGCGCGGTGGGTGGTTGCCAGGTCGCCCAACCATAAGTGGGCAAGCTCGTCGCGCAGCTTACCCTGGGTTTCATCCTCAAAGAGGATGGCGGCCAGGGACCAGCGCGACCAATGACAGAGGGTGCGCCCCGCGGGTCGTAACGCCGTTTGCCACAGGTGGCTCCAGTGGCGATCAGGCCAGCGCACCGCCGCGCGCAACTCCGCCTCGGATACTTCGACGTGCAGGTGGCGGCGCACCCAGCGGCACACCTCGCCCAAGGGCACCACCCGGCAGGCGTGGTAGAGGTGGGGTAGAAGGCCCAAGAGCGGGTCCCGCACGGCCCGGTCGAAGGCGTCGGCCACGGTCAGGGCCAGCGAGCGGTCCAGCTCGGCCGACCACGCCGTGGCCGGGTTGCGTGACGGGGGCAGGGCGCGGTTGGGCAGTGGCATCCTGCCCTCACCTGTGCGCCCGGCACCAACACCGGTCAACTCTCTATTTTAGAGAATTTGCGCTATTTTGGAGAAAATTCGTCGCGAGGTCAACCTGGACGGATTATGCCGCCCTGGGGAGCTAAGAAGTCATTGCACTCTCCAGCCTACGACCACTTCTTGGAGGTGCTCCGACACACCCGTGTCGAGGCTGGTCTGACTCAGGCCGAGTTGGGCCGGAAAATCGGCCGTCCCCACAACTGGGTCTCCAAATCGGAGTTGGGTGAACGGCGGATGGACGTGACCGAGTTCGCGGAGTTCTGCCGGGGCTGCGGGGCGGACCCGACGGCGGTTTTCAAACTCGTAATCGAGTTGTGACAGCCTGGTAAATTTGCTTCCTCCATGTGGGCAGGCCAGTCTTGATGATAAGGTTCGCGCCGTGACAGCAACGAGCACCAGCGCACCGCGTGTTTTCCTGAGCCACGCTGGCGAGGACCGCGCCTTCACCGAAGACCTCGCGCGTCGTCTGCGCGGGCGAGGGATCGAACCTTGGTATTCCGGGTGGGAGATCGGTCCCGGTGATAGTCTGGTGCGCAAGATCTTCGACGAGGGAATTGGCAAGTCGGACGTCTTGGTGGTGGTTCTCTCCCACGCCAGCGTGGATAAACCCTGGGTGCGCAAGGAACTCGACGTCGCTACCGTGCGCCTGATCGAGGAGAAAGGCTTCAGGATCGTGCCTCTGGTCATCGAAGATTGCGAGGTGCCCACCAGCCTGCGGGACCTGCTTTACGTGCGCATCGCAGATCGTAACGATTACGGGAATCAGTTCGAGGCGTTGGTGGCGAGCCTTCACGGGATGCGGCCGGAGAAACCTCCCCTGGGACCCGCACCCCTCTACGTCCAGGCTCAAGCCGTCAGCCTTTTGCCGGGGTTGCCCAACGCCGTGGATTCCCAGGTTCTGGGCTTGGCCTGCGAACTTGCCGTGGAAGCCTGCGAGATGCGGGTGGACACCTCCGCTCTCCTGACGCGCGCCCGGAAGCTGGACCTGTCCGAC
This sequence comes from uncultured Chthoniobacterales bacterium, assembly GCA_964243185.1. Taxonomy (GTDB): domain Bacteria; phylum Verrucomicrobiota; class Verrucomicrobiia; order Chthoniobacterales; family SZAS-18; genus CAXTFX01. The sequence goes on along the minus strand of CAXTFX010000492.1, from coordinate 1,031 downwards.
GCCGAATGCCTGGACAGCCTGGAGGTCCTGGAGCAGGGAAACCACATCCTCGCCTCGCACGCTCTCGGCCGGCGCGCGCCAATTCACTTTCGCATCTTACCCACCGCCTTCGACTGCTACGCGCAGGCCAGGGTGAAGGGCTACCCCGGCCTCCGGCGGCGTGTCGCCGCCGAGCTGCTCAACCATCCCGACGATCCAGCCGTCCGGCAGAGCAACACCTTGGCCGCCGCCCTGGGTCAGCCGGAGCTGTTCGTCCAGCACCTTTTCGGGCGATTGTCGGCCGAGGGACACGTTCTCCTCTCCGAAGAGATCGGGCCCCACGTCGTGGTCGCCGACGTGCGAGCCAGCCTCAAGCGGCTTGCGCAGGGTTGAGCGCCCGTGGTGGCTGTGGCGGACCACCCTCGCGGCTTCCGGGTTCCGGGTGGGGATGTGAAATCCCCGTCGGGAGGTGCTTGGCGATCTTAGCGACCGAACTGGGTGGCAGCCCAAGCTCACGCCCGATCGCTCGTGGTCCTTTGCCCTGAGCCATCAAAACCGCCACCGCACCTGCGTGCCGGGTCAGGGTCTCCGGCCGACCCAGCCGCGTGCCCTTCGCCCGTGCGGCGGCCAGGCCGGAGCGCACCCGCTCGGTGATGATGGCCCGCTCGAACTCGGCCACGGCCCCTAAAATGTTCAACTGGAAAACCGCGGCGGGGTTGCCGGCTGTCGTGTCTATGCCCTGGCCCGGGACGACGAGGGCCACACGGTGCAAGCGCAGTTCCTCAATGATCTGCGCGAGGTGTTAGAGCGAATGGCCGAGCCGGTCGAGCTTGTAGCAGAGGATCACGTCCACCCGGCCGCGGCGCACGACAGCCATGAGCCGGGCCAGTTCCGCACGATCAGCTTTTGCCCCGCTGGCGGTGTCCAGGTATTCACCCGGCGTCGCCCAGCCGCGGCGGACGGCGTATTCGTGTAACTCCCCGAGTTGGCTGTCGTGGTTCTGGCGGTCGGTGGAAACCCGGCCGTAGATGGCAACGCGGGGAGGTTTCACC
>CAXTFX010000491.1:0-3685 GCA_964243185.1 uncultured Chthoniobacterales bacterium | reverse complement strand
CACGCTGGAGTTCTCCTACCGGGACCCGGATGGCTTCAACTTCATGGACCCCCAATCCTACGACACCGTGACGCTGCCCGCCGCGCTGGTGGGGGACGCCGCCGATTACCTCGTGGAGAACCTGCCCGTGCAGGTGATGTTCGTGGCGGACAAACCGGCGCAGGTCGAGCTGCCTTCGTCCGTGAACCTGAAGGTGGTCGAAAGTGCCGACGGCGTGCGCGGGGACAGCGCCAACAACGTGCAAAAGGCGGCCAGGCTGGAAACGGGCAAGTCCATCACCGTGCCCCTGTTCATCAAGGAGGGGGAAACGGTCAAGGTGTCCACGACGACGGGGGCCTACATGGGCCGCGCCTAACCGCTGGCGGGGAAGCCGTCTGACTCTTCTCGATCATCCCCATACTCGTAACTCTGATCTCCCGGCCTCCCCGGCGGGAGCAAACGGGTAGCGGCTTGATAAACCGCCGGCGGCCTCCGGCGGCGGTGATGTCTCGGTTCGGACTCCGGCTCCGGCGGAGAGGCTGAAGGTCTGCTTCGGGGCGGTGAGACGTCAAACCAGCCTTTCCCTTGGCGGTGTCTCGGTCTGAACTTGGGCGGCGGCCCATGGATCGGCCACCCTACCCTCGCCGCCAAACTGAGATCCTACCTTTCCCTTTGGGCAGCATCGCGTATCTGGAAATCATCAGCGGCTGAGCGTGCCGGCAGCGACGTGCTAGAATGCGCTCTGATCCGGAAAGGGGGAGTTCAGCATGACGATTCGTCCCTTCACCATCGCGATTTCGGAGGGAGCGCTGGAGGACCTACGGTGGCGGTTGCGCCACAACCGATGGCCCGAATCTCTCGACGCTGACGGATGGGACGATGGTGCCAGCCTGACGTTTGTCAGGCGACTGACGGATCACTGGCTGCACCGGTTTGACTGGCGCGCCCAGGAAGAAAGGTTGAACCGTTTACCCCAATACACGGCCACGGTGGATGGAACCGACATCCACTTCGTTCACCAGCCCGGCACGGGGCCGGCGCCCATGCCGCTGGTCCTGACACACGGCTGGCCCGGTTCGTTCGTCGAGATGGAACGGGTCCTCCCGCTGCTGACCGACCCGGCAACCCACGGGGGCGACCCCGATGACGCCTTCCACGTGGTCGTCCCGTCGCTCCCCGGCTACGGCTTTTCGCCGGCCCCTGCCCGGCCCGGCGTCAGTTCGCGGCGCATCGCGGAGCTGTGGCAAGGCCTGATGACGGGGCTTGGCTACGGCCGGTTTGCCGCCCAGGGTGGCGACATTGGCGCCGGCGTCTCGATTTGGCTGGCGCGGCTCTTCCCCGACCACCTCCGGGGCGTTCACCTGAACTACGTTCCCAGCAGCTACCGCCCACCCTTAGGTCCAGACTCACCGCCCGTCACGGCGGACGAGCAAAGCTTCCTGGACCGGGCCGCGGCCTGGGCCGCCGCCGAAGGCGCTTACGCGGCCCTGCAGGGCACCAAGCCGCAGACCCTCGCTTACGCTTTAACCAGTTCTCCCGTGGGCCTCGCGGCGTGGATCGCGGAGAAGTTCCGCGCGTGGAGCGATTGTGATGGGGAGGTCGAGCGCGCCATCCCGATGGACGTGCTGCTCACCGACCTCTCGCTCTACTGGTTCGGCGGCCGGCTGGACGCCTCGCTGCGGCTCTACAAGGAAAACCGACTTGCCCCGCTGTGGTTCGCGCCTGGCGAGCGGGTGACGCCGCCGTTTGGCGTGGCGCTCTTCCCGCGCGAGCTGCCGATGCCACCACGCTCCTGGGTGGAGCGCGTCTGCGACGTCCGGAGGTGGACGCCCATGCCGAGAGGTGGCCACTTCGCCGCCCTTGAACAACCCGAATCGCTGGTGGACGACATCCGCGCCTTCTTCCGGCCTCTTCGTTAGTCGCAGTCGTGCAGGCAACCCAAAGCGTCCGTTCGCCGCAGAGCCGGGTCATCACAAAGCGTAGCGACCCACACGGGGCCGGATGCGAGAATTTTGAGCTGGGACACTACCCCGGCGGCGGCGGATTAGAATTATGGGGGTGAGTATGAGTATGATTAGGAGCAAGTGACGCCCCGCGCAGCAGGAGTGCTCCGAAGTCGCCATCCACCACGAAGGTGAGCCGCCCAAAACCCCGCCGTCTCCCGCTCAAAAATCGCCGGCTGGCCCCCGCCCCGGCCGCCGGGCCGGTCCGCCTGCCGGGCGCGGGTTGGCGCGTGGGGAAGTTCTTCCTCGGCGTGGCCCTGCTACCCGCCTGTTGGGTGCTCACGGCGGCGTTCTTCGAGAACGTGGCCCGCGCGAACTTGGGCGGGCGGCGGTTCTGGGCGTCGGAGGAGTTCTGGTTCTTCGCCCTCGGCGCCGTGCTCTGGACCATCGGGTTCGTGGGCCTGCCGCAGCCTTCTCGGCTGGCGCTGCGGCTGCGGTTCTACGTCTTCGGCCACGAGCTGACGCACGCCCTCTGGGTCTGGGCGGGCGGCGGGCGGGTGAGCCAGTTCAAGGTCGGGCGCAACGGCGGTTACATCGTCGCGGACCGCATCGGGGTGTTGACCTCCCTGGCGCCGTATTTCTTCCCGCTCTACAGCATCGTCGCCGTCGTCGGCTGGGGCCTGGCGGGCGTGTGGTGGGGGGAATGGGTGTGGGGCGAGGCGGGCCGCCGCCTGCTCTTCGCGCTGCTCGGGGCGACGTGGGCGTTCCATTTCACCTTCACCCTCTGGATGATCCCCAAGGACCAGCCGGACCTGCGCCTGCACGGGACGTTCTTCTCCCTGGTGGTTATCTACCTGGCCAACCTGCTCGTGCTCACGGCCCTGTTCATCCTCGCCTGCCCCGGCGTGACGTGGGCTGGCTTCGGCGCGGACGTGGCCCGGCACGGGGAAACGCTCCGGTGGCGGGCCGAGGCCGCGCTCCGGCGTTAGGTCGCCCCGACCCGGAGGCCAGCGGGCATCTCCCCGGGACCGCGGCAACCGCCCCCCCACCCGCCCGCGTTTATAGGCAGCGTGCCCCGCCTGCCCCGCCCCGCCCTGTCCGTCGGGGTCGTTTGCCTGCTGCTGCTCGTTTCAACCGTTCCCCGCACCCGCGCCGCCTTGCCCCCGGTGCCCGCGGCGCCCGCCGGCGCGGACCCGGCCGCGGAGATGGCCGGCGGCCAACTGCTACGCGCCTGCCGGGAGGCCCACGGCGGCGTAGCGGCCTACGCGCGGCTGCGGGACGTCAACGTGCGCCTGGACGGCAAATGGGCCTTCCTCGCGCCGAAGCTCCAGCCGGTGCTGGCGGACGTGCGCTTCCGCGGCGGCAGCGAGGAGCGATACCGGCGGGACGGCCGCGGCTGGACCGTGGCGCAGACCCACCGTGCGGGGGGCAACGTCAAAGACGTTCGCCGCTCGCCCGGGCAGGTGGAGGTCTGGCGCACGCGCGCCCCGGGCTGGGTGCCGCTGGCCGATCCCGCCCCCGGGGTGCCGGACCGCGACCCGGAGGCGCGGGCCGCCGCCGCGCTCGTGGCCGACGCCTACACGATGTTCCTCTTCGGCCCGGATTTTTTCACCCAGCGGTCCGCCCCCGTCGTCAAACTGCCCGCCACCGCCGAGGTGGACGGCCGCGCGTGCGACGAGGTCCTGGCCGTCCTGCGCCCGGGCTTCGGCGGGGCGGGGGAGGACCGCGTCGTCCTGTTCGTTGACCAGCGGGACCGCACGTTG
>CAXTFX010000490.1:0-3698 GCA_964243185.1 uncultured Chthoniobacterales bacterium | reverse complement strand
CTCCAGGACGTGTTCGTGATGATCTGGGACAAGGCCCAGCTCTACGACCGCACCCGGGGCAAGCCGCTGACGTGGGCGCTGACCCTGACGCGCAACAAATCCATTGACCGCCTGCGCTCCGCCCAACGCCGCGGGCGCTTGCGGGAGGACGCGGGCCGGGAGGTGGCCATCGGCGAGCAGCGCGGCTCTGACGTGGGCCAGGATTCCGTGGACCGGGTGACGGCCAACGAGACGGGCGCGATGGTGCGCCAGGCGGTGATGCAACTCTCCAAGGAACAGCGCCAAGCCATTGAGATGGCATTTTTCAATGGCCTGACGCAGAGCGAGATCGCCGAGCGCCTGCACGAGCCGCTGGGCACGGTGAAAGCGCGGATCCGCCGCGGGATGATCCGGCTCAAGGGCCTGATGACCGCGCGGCTGTAGGGCGGTGCGACCAGTTAGCGGCCCAGGTGGCCCCCGCCGAAGAGGTGGCCCATGAAGCCGTCAATGCGGCCGTCCATCTTGCCCTGGAAATCCTGTATTTTTTGGATCTGCTCGGGCGTCAGGATGCCGCGGATCTGGTTGGCGATCTTGGCGTGCGCGACGGCGAGGTCGGCCTCGACGGCGGCGACCTTGGCGGCCTGGGCGCGGATGGCCGGCTCGTCCACGGTCGGGGCCTGGATGAGGACGCGCTCGGCGCGCTTCTCGGTCATGAGGTTCTGGACGAGGGGTTTCACCTGGTCGCGGCTCGCCCTGAGGATGTCCTGAATCTGCTGGACCTGCGTGTCGGTCAGCCCGAGCGCCTCGCGGATGCGGCGCAGGCCGTGGCCCATCAGGCCGCCGCCGCCGGGGCCGTGGTGGTGCCAGCCGCCGTGGTGGTGGCCGGGTTCCGCGGCCTCGGGGGACGGGCTGGCGGCGGGGTCCTGGGCGTGGAGGGCGGTGGCGAGCAGGGCCGTCCCGGCGAGGGCCGCGGCGGCGGTGGGCAGGTGGCGTTTGAGGGTGGTGAGGAGTTTCGTCATACCCCCACCGAGACGCGGGACGCGGGGGACGGTTACAAGCCGGGTTCAGAGGCCCCGGCCGCGTGGAGCACGCCCTAAAACCACCGCGGCTGGTCGTCGTCCCGCGCTCCGCCGACGGTTTCGCCCTGCTCGCTGGCGCTGCCGAGCTCCCACAGCAGCCAGTCGTCGTTGGGCGTGTATTGCTTGAGCTTGTTGTCCCAGCGCGGGGGCAGCTCCTGCGAGAGCCGTTCCAGGAACGGCAGCAGCGGGTTCTGCGGCGGGTGCCGGCCCTCCAACTCGTCCAGCGCGGAGGTTTCCCAGCGGAACTGCCGCGCATACGGGCCGAACCCGAACCCGTCAAAGAACCCGTGCGAGCCGATGAGCGGCATATACCAGAGGCTCGGGATGCCGCGCGGGTTGGGCTTGATGGGCACCTCCGCCGCCAGGCGCTCGAGCAGGGCCAACCCGGCGGCGTCGGCCTGCCCGGCGAGGTGCTCGCGGAGCTGGGTCAACGCCGGGAACACCACCGGCGGGGAGACGAAGAGCACGGGCTTCATCTGCAAGCGGGACAGCACGATCTCGTGCACGGTGCCGACGCTGTAGATGTTCGTGGGCACGAAGGCGATGGTGAAGTCGCTGGTGTCCACCATTCGCAGATCAATGTGGAGGGTTTCCCAGAACCGCTCCGCGCAGGCCGAGCGCGCCTCGTCCCCGGCGGCGCCCGGCGCGAAGGTCCAGGTCTCGCGCACGTCAATGGTGTGGATGTCCTCCAGCCCGTATTGGTGCAGCCCGCGCACGGCCGGCTTGAACCAGGGGTCGAAGACGATGGCCCCGTGGGCGCGCAGGAACTCCCCGACGCGGTTGCGCCAGCCCGCCCGCTTCTCGTCGGCGCGCGAGGCGACGAAATCCATCGGGCCGGAGAGATAGACGCGCGCGCCGCGCAGGAAGTGATGGGGTTTCATGCCCGAGGGTTGACGACGCCGCGAGCTTTGGAAAGGCGATTCTTCCCCGCCGGCCGTGGTCACCGTTCCCGGTCCCGTCCCTGGAACCGCGCCGACTCCAGCCCGCGCCGCAACCGCTCGGCCGCGGCGGACTGCGGGTGCGCCCGCGCCAGCTCGCCCAGCTTCCCGGCGGCCTCGTCCACCAACCCGGCGCGGGCCAGGGCCACGGCCATCACCAGCGGGAAGCCGGCGAAGGGTTGTCTCACCCGGTCCAGCTCCGCCCGGCGGGCCGCGTCGGGGACCTGGGAACGCGCCTCGGCCCCGGGCGCGGCGAGCGACAAGCGGCCCTCGCGCAGGGTGCGCGCCACGGCGTCGCGCAGGTCGGCGGGGAGCGCGGCGAGGTCGGCCGGGCGGCCCTGGGCGTCCGTGAGCAGGGCGTCTTCGAGGGCTGGTTTGGACCCGGACACCCGCCACCAGAACGCGAACATCAACCCCACGGCGACCACGGCGGCCACGGTCTGGAGGAGCGCCTCGTGCCGACGCCACCACGCGGTCCGGGGCGGGGGGGGTTCGTCTCTCGTCATGCGCGGGTCGTGCGGCGCCGGACCCTACGCCGCGCCGGCCCTGGCCGGAGGGGGAAATTTCGTCCCCGGGAGTTCCCGGAGGAGCGACTCCCTCAACGCGCCTCCCGCCGCGCGCGCTCCTCCTCGATGTCCAGCTCGTGCTCGAGCCGGTGGAGCACCTCGTCGTGAATCTCCCCGTGCCGGCGCATGGTCAGCAGCGTGCGGCGCTCGGCGCCGATGAGGTCCAGGCGCAGGACGCGGCTCTGGGCGCGGCAGCCGTCGCGCGCGGTGCCGTCGCCCGCCGAGCCGAAGGGGCCGGAGGGCTGCATCAGCTCGGCCTCCTCGCGCTCCCGGCGGTATTCGCCGCGCAGCAGGTCGAGGACGCCCTCCGGCGGGGGCTCGTCGGCGACCTCGGCGCGGTCAATGCGGGCCAGGGCGGCGTTGGCGGCGCGCAGCCGGGCCAGGGCCTCCTCGCGCTCGGAAAGGCCGTCCCGCTCCAGGCCCAGCCAGCGGATAACCGGCGGCAGCGTGAGCCCCTGGACGACGAGCGTGGCCAAGATCACGCTGAAGGTCAGGAACACGATGAGCTCCCGGCCGGGGAGGCCCTGCGCGTCGCCCATCGAGCCGGTCGGCAGCGCGAAGGCCGCCGCCAAGGAGACGACCCCGCGCATCCCCGCCCACGCCACCACGGCCGTCCCGCGCCAGTCGGGATACGGGTCGCGCTCGCGGAGCTTCCTGAACAGGAAGCGCGGCAGATACGTGGCCGGGAACACCCACAGGATGCGGACGACGATCACCAGCCCGCTCAACCCCGCGCCGTAGAGCACCAGCGTCGCCTTGGGGTAGGCGGACAATTCCCCGACGATAAAGGGCAGTTGCAGGCCGATGAGGATGAACACCAACCCGTTGAGAATGTAGTCCACGACTTCCCAGGCCGAGCGCGTCTGGAGCCGGGCCGACGCGGAGATCATCTCCGTGCCCCGCCAGCCGATGACCAGGCCCGCCGTGACCACGGCCAGCACGCTGGAGAACCCGAGCTTCTCCGCCGGCAGGTAGGCGAAGTAGGGCGTCATCAGCGAAAAGGTCGCGTTCATCGCCGGCGCCGTGATCCGCGCCCGGCCCCACGCCGCCAGCCAGCCGACGGCCAGCCCGAAGGCGACCCCGCCGACGAGCAGCTTGACGAACTCCAGCCCCGCCGCCGCCGGGGAGAACGTCCC
>CAXTFX010000489.1:0-3735 GCA_964243185.1 uncultured Chthoniobacterales bacterium | reverse complement strand
GAAAACTCCAGGGCGCCCTCGGCCCCGTTCGCGAAGGTGCAGAAGACGTGCAGCAGGTCCGGGACGTGGACGGCGTAGCCCTGACGGTCGGGGAACACGATGGCGCCGCGGGCCGCCAGGCGCCGGATGGGTCCGAGCCAGCGTTGGAGCACCTCGGCGTAAATGCCCAGGGTGAGGGCGTTATAGCCGCTCAACTCGTCGCGTTGGCGCCAGTGCGCCGGGGCCTCGGGGTCCAGGAAACGGCCGTGGAGGCTGCGGAGCCGGACCTGGTGGACGGGGCCGATGAGGTCGTCGCCCAGGGCGCGTTTCATCACCAGGTCGCCCTTCATGCCGTTGGGCGGCGGGCAGAGCATGGTGACGAGCTGCGGGTGCCGGCGCGCGGCGGCGAGCATCTCCTCGGCTTCCGCGAGGTTCATGGCCATGCGGGCCTGGCAGAACACGTGGCGGCCGGCCTCCAGCGCGGAAATCGACACGGTGGCATGGAGATACGGGGGCGTGCCGATCCAGACGATGTCCAGGTCCTCCAGCGCGATGAGGTCGGCCCAGTGCTGCATGGGCGTGGCGTGCGGGGCGACCTCGGCGCAGAAGCGCTGGGCGCTCTCGTAGGTGGCGTTGGAAACGGCGATGATCTCCACGCCGGGCAGGCGTTGCAGCCCGGGGACGTGGCGCTGGCGCACGATGCCACCCGCCCCGACGATGCCCACGCGGAGCCGGCTCGGCGGGGATGCGGGGGCGGGGCGGCTCGTCGTCAGGTCCGCCGGGGCGGCGGGGTCGGCGGTGGTCGTCGGCATGGGCCACAGCTTGGCAAAAACGGGCGGGGGCGGTCAACGCTCAAACGCGCGGCCGACGCCGGGCGGCGGTGAAAACTTCTTGACCCGCCCCGGCGCACGGGCATCTTCCCGACCCGGCGTTACCGGCCGGCCGCGCAGCCCTTCACTACCTTTTTCCCATGTCCCGAGAGTGCAGCATCACCGGCGCCCGCCCGCACAAGGGCCACCACATCCACCGCCGCGGCCTGGCCAAGAAGAAGGGCGGCATCGGCACGCACGTCACCGCCATGACCCGGCGGGAGTTCGTGCCCAACCTCAAGGTGAAGCGCCTCTGGGTGCCGGAGTTGAGCAAGTTCGTGCGCGTCAAGCTCACCGCCCGCGCCCTGAAGACGGTTTCCAAGAACGGCGTTTACCGCACGCTGAAGAAGGCCGCCCTGGTGGCCTGAAGCGGGTTCCGGCCGCGGGGGGCCGAAAGTTTGTGGCGGGTTCGCGCCCGGCGGGCGCGGGGATTGCTCGTTTGGTCGGTTCGTCAACCTCAGACGAATCACCCCGACCCCGCCCGCCCCATGCCCTACAGCGTCCTGAGCAAGAAATCCGGTAAGACTTATTACCTCCACTCCCGCCGCCAGGAACTCAAGGGCGGTCACGTGGAAACCCTCTACTTCTTCACGAAGGAGCCGCGCGAAGGGGCGTTGGACGCCCTGCCGGCCGACCGGGAAATCTGGGAAAACCCCAAGACCGGTCTGCCCCTGGCCAAGAAGATAACGACGGTCAAGGTCTGATCTCGTCGCCTTCCCCCGAGCCCGGGATTCTCGTTCCCCTAGCCAGGTTCCGTCGCCGTGCCGGCACCTTCCCGGACGGCGTAGGTCAACGCCCGCCTGACCTTGCGCCGCGCCGCCGCGGTGGCAGCGTCGGGGTCCCGTGCGCCTTGCCCTCGTCACCCACAGCCGCCGCCGCGTGGGCGGGGTGGAGAGTTACCTCGAAACCCTGGCGGCGGGGATGTCGGGCCGGGGCCACGCCCTGGCGCTGCTCGCGGAGAACGACGCGCCCGCGCACCGGCCGGCCCTCGCCCTGCCGCCCGGCGCGGCGGACCTGCGGGGCGGGCCGCATCCCGCGACGCGGCTCGCGGCCCTGCGGGACTGGCAACCGGACGTGCTGTTCACCCACGGGCTGCTCGACCCGGCGCTGGAGGAACGGCTGTTGACGGAGTTCCCCGCCGTCGCGCTGCTCCACGGCTACTACGGCGCCTGCATCTCCGGGCACAAGGCGTGGAGCGCCCCCGGCGCGCCGCGGCCCTGCGCGCGGCCGTTCGGGGCCGGCTGCTTGCTGCACTATTACCCGCACCGGTGCGGCGGGCTGGACCCGCGGGCGATGTGGCGGGACTTCCGCCTCCAGTCCCGGCGCCGGCGGCTGCTGCGGCGCTACGGGGCGCGGCTGGTGTTCAGCGAACACCTGGCCCGCGAGTATGCCCGGCTCGAGCTGCCGACGGAGGTGCTGCCCGCGCTGCCGACCGGCCCGGCCCCGGCGGGCCCGCGACCGACCACCCCCGCGACGAGCGGGGAGCTGCGCCTGCTGTTCGTCGGCCGGATGGAGACGCTCAAGGGAGGCGCCGCCCTCCTCGACGCCGTGGCCGAAATCCTGGCCGCCGGGGTCGGTCCACGCGTGCGGGTGGACTTCGCCGGGCAGGGCTCCGCAGAAACCCGGTGGCGGGTCCAGGGCGAGGCGTTGGAGAAACGTTTCCCCGGTCGGTGCGCGGTGCGCTTCCACGGCTGGCTCGACGCCCCGGGGCGGGAGGCGTTGCTGGCCGAAACGCACCTCCTGGTCGTGCCGAGCCTCTGGCCGGAGCCGCTCGGGCTGGTCGGCGCGGAGGCGGCGGCCTGGGGGGTGCCGGCGGTCGGGTTCGCGGTCGGGGGCATCCCGGAGTGGCTACGCGACGGGGAAAACGGCGTGCTCGCCCCGGGCGATCCGCCGACGGCCGGGGGGCTGGCCGCGGCGATCCGGCGGGCGACGGCGGACCCGGAGGTTTACCGCGCGCTCCGGGCGGGGGCCCGGCGGTCGGTTGCGGACTCCGCGCCCCGGGCGGAGCGGCACTTCGCGGCGCTCGAAGCGGTTTGCGCGCGGGTTGCGGGCCTCCACCGGGACCGTTAGGGGAAGCCGCGCCGTCCTGTCCGCCCGCCCGCCGCCATGCGAATCCTCGTCGCCCACCAGGTTCCGCCCGCGCGCACCGGCGGGATGAGCCGGCTCATGGGGTTCCTCCACGACGAGCTCGCCGCGTCGGAAGGTTGGGAAACGGAGTATTTCTGCGCGGACCGCCTGCCCGCCGGGGTGGGGGAACCCTGGAGCCGGGCCGTGTTCCCGCTGGGGGTGATCCGTCATGCCCGGGCGGCGGCGCGCGGGGGGCGTCCCTTTGACGTGGTGAACATCCACGAGCCGCACGCCGGCCTCGTCGTGGCGGCGCGGCGCGGGCTGGGCGGGGCGCGCATCGTCGTCACCTCGCACGGGCTGGAATCCCGCGCGTGGGCGCTGGACCGGGAGGAGGCGCGCCGGGGCCGGCGGGCCCTGGGCTGGAAGAGCCGGTGGGCGCGCGGGCCGACGATCCTCTGGCCGAGCGCGGTCGGACTCCGCGGGGCCGCCCACGTTTTCTGCCTCAACGAAACGGACGCGGCAGAGATCGTGCGTCACCACGGCCGGCGGCGGGAGGACGTAACGCGGCTGTCCCCCGCCGCGGGTCCGGCGTTTGCCGCGGCGGGGGCGGGCCGGGTTTACGGGGACGTTCCGCCCGACGGCGGCCGGCTCCTCTTCGCGGGCACCTGGCGGCCGAACAAGGGGACGGCGGACCTGGTGCCCGCCTTCGCGCGCATCCTGGCCGCCCGCCCGGCCGCGCGTCTGACGGTGCTCGGCGCGGGCGTCCCCGCCGCGACGGTCCGCGCCGCCTTCGGCCCGGACGCGGGGAGCCGGGTAGAGG
>CAXTFX010000488.1:0-3738 GCA_964243185.1 uncultured Chthoniobacterales bacterium | reverse complement strand
GGCGGCGCCAACGCCCGCGTGTCCACGCCCCGGCAGCGGCGCCGGCAGGCGGAGGCGCTCATGGAGGTGCGCCTGCGCCCCGGGCGGGCCGCGGCCCTGCGCGTGCAGCGGGTCGGGCTGTGGGTCAGCCTCGTGCTGCTCGTCGCCGCCCTGGTCGGCGGCGGCTACCTGGCCGCCACCCGCGGCGGGGCGTGGCTGTTCTGGAAGAACCCGGACTACAACATCGCCACGGTGGAGGTGGAGACCGACGGCGTCATCCCTCGCGACGCCGTGCTCGAAACGGCCGACGTGCGCGAGGGCATGAACATCTTCCGGCTCGACCTGGACCGGGCCAAGGCGCGCCTCGAAACCCTGCCGCAGGTCCAGCGCGTCCTGGTCCAGCGGCAGTTGCCCAACAAGGTCTCCATCGTGATCTCCGAGCGCAAGCCCGTGGCCTGGATCGCGCCGGACGCGGGGGCGCGGACCCGCGAGGAGGTCTTCGCCTCGCCCAAATCCTTCCTGGTGGACGCCAACGGCGTGCTCCTGCGCGCTCGCAAGGTGCTCCCGCAATACTCCGGCCTGCCCATCCTCCGCAACGCCAACGCCGACCGCCTCGCCCCCGGCCAAGTCGCCGACGCCGAGGGGATCCGCGCCGCGTTGGACCTGTTGCGGGCGCACGGCGACTCCCTCGTGGGCGCCCGTTTCGGGATTGACGAGATTGATCTGTCCCGCGGTTACGGCCTGAGCGTGCGCGACCGCAACGGCTTGCAGGTGCTCTTCGGCCTGGACGACCCCGAGTTGCAACTACGCACGCTCGACACCGTGCTCTCCGCCGTCGGCAACTCCGGCCGCCACCCGGCGACCATCTCGCTAATGACCCTGGAGGCCCGCCAGCGCAACATCCCCGTCACCTTCCAGCCGGACGCCCCGCCGGCCGCGGCGCCCCCGCCCGAGCCCGAGGCCGCCGCCGCCGCCACCCCGCCGCCCGCGAAGGACAAGAAGGACCCGCCGGACGCCAAGAAGGACCCCAAACCCCGCGGGGAACCGCCCGAGCCGCCCCGGCCCGCCAAACACGCGCGCGAACCGCACCCCGCCGCCGCGAAGAGGCCGTCGCCCCCCGCCAAACCTGCCGGACCAACCATCCGCAAGGCGCTGCCCGTCATCCAACCGTTCCAGTAAGGCGCTCCCCGCCACGGATGAAATCCGGACCAATCCCCGCGGCGGCGGCGGCCAATGCCCGCCGCTACGGGAGCGGTTCCCCTTTCTCACGCCATCCGCGTTTCATCCGTGGTCAGGGAACCTGAAATTGGTGTAAGCAACGTGCGCCCCCCGGCCTCTCCCTCCCCACCGCCCGCCCTGCCGTTTTCCCATCCCGTTCCCCATGAGTAAAGACCACATCCTGTGCGGTCTGGAGATTGGCACCACCAAGGTTTGCGTCGCCGTGGCCGAGAGCCGGCCCGACGGCGCGCTGAAGATTCTCGGCATCGGCCAGGCGGTCTCCCGCGGCGTGTCGAAGGGAGAAATCGTGGATTTCAACGCCGCGCACGCCTCCGTGCGCGAGGCCCTCGCCGACGCCGAGCAGAAGAGCGACCTGTCCATCCGCAGCGTTTACCTGTCCGTCACCGGCAAGCACATCGCCTCCTTCAACAACCGCGGCTGCGTGGAGATTCCCGAGGAGCGCGGCGAGATTGACGAGGACGACCTGCACGAGGTCAACGCCGCGGCCAAGGACGTGAGCATCCCCGCGCAGAACGCCTTCCTGCACTCCATCTTGCAGCGTTACTACATTGACGGCCAGGACGACGTGCGGGAGCCCGTCGGCCTGTTTGGGCAACGCCTCGAAGCGGACTACCACATCGTCCACGGCGTCAAGAACCGCGTGCAAAACACCATCCGCTGCGCCCGCGAGGTGCCCCTGGAGATCGAGGGCGTCGTGTTCAACTCCCTGGCCAGCGCGCAGGTCGTGGTGGACGCCGACCAGCGCAACCTCGGCGCCCTGGTCATTGACATGGGCGGCGGCACCCTGGACTACCTCGTGTATGTCGAGGGCGTCGTGAAGGGGAGCGGCGTGTTCCCCATCGGCGGGGACCACCTCACCAACGACGTCGCCCTCGGCCTGCGCATCCCGACCGCCCGCGCCGAGCGGCTCAAGATCGAGGAGGGCAGCGCCGAGCTGGGCACCTGTCTGCCCGGCGACACCATCCTCCTGCCCGCCGAGCCTGGCTTCGCGGGGAAGGAGATCGAGCGGGAACTGCTCAACACCATCATCCACAGCCGCCTGCGGGAAACGTTCGAGCTGTTGCGCACCCGCCTGGAGAAGGAGCCGATGCTGCGCTACCTCGCCGGCGGCGTCGTGCTGACCGGCGGCTGTTCGCTGATCAAAGGCATCGGTCCGCTGGCGGAGGACGTCTTCGGCCTGCCCGTGACCTCCGCCCAACCGCTGCCCCTGAGCGGGCTGATCTCCGCGCTGGCCAACCCGCAGCTTTCCACGGTGATCGGCCTCATCAAACAGGGCCAGATGGACCAGGCTTCCCGGCCGCGCCCGACGACCTGGCAGCGGTTCAGGAGCAAGTTCTTCGGCGTGAAATAAAACCAGGAGAGGTGCCCGCGAAACACGCGAAAAGACGCGAAAAGAAAAGGCAGGAAGAAAAAGTTTTGTTTCCCGGCCTTTTTTTCGCGTCTTTTCGCGTGTTTCGCGGGCACCTCCTTTTCTCCCTCCCCCCATGAGCACCCCCTCCTCCCACCGCTCCAACTCCAACACCCCCCCCCACGAGCTGCGGATCAAGGTCGTCGGCGTCGGCGGCGCGGGCACCAACGCGCTGGACCGGCTCGTCCTCGACGGCTCCGTGGAGGTGGACCTCCTGGCGTGCAACACCGACGTGCAGGCGCTGGCCTCCTCCGTGGCCTCGCACAAGATCCAGATGGGCCGGCGCATCACCCGCGGCCTCGGCGCGGGCGGGGACCCGGAGGTCGGCTTCAACGCGGCGGAGGAAGCCGCGGCCGAGATCCGGGAGGCGCTCGAGGGCGTTCCGCTGGTCCTCGTCTGCGCCGGGCTCGGCGGCGGCACGGGCTCCGGGGCGACGCCGCTCGTGGTCAAGATGGCGCGCGAGCAGAACTCCCTCGTCGTCTGCCTGGCCACGCTGCCGTTCTCCTTCGAGGGCAAGCGCCGCGGCCGGCAGGCGCAGGAAGCCCTCGCCGCCATCCAGCAATACGCCGACGCCGTGGTCTGCTTCGAGAACGACCGCATGGGCGAGTTGATCGCCTCCCCCGACACGGGCATCCACGACGCCTTTGCCGGGGCTGACGCCGTCATCGGCCAGTGCGTCCAGGCCATCGTGGAGCTCGTCCACCGCCGCGGGTTGATCCACCTGGGCTTTGACGATCTGCTGACGGCGCTGCGTAACCACGACGCCCGCTGCCTCTTCGGCTACGGCGAGGCGGGCGGCGCCGACCGCGGCCCGGCGGCGTTGGCCCGGGCGCTCGCCAGCCCGCTGATGGAAGGCGGCGACCTGCTCAAACAGGCGGCCAGCGTCCTGGTGAACATCGTCGGCGGCACGGACCTGACCCTGGCGGAGGTGCAGAACCTCATGGAAAGCCTCTCCGGGCACATCAACGAGCACACGCAGTTGCTCTTTGGCGCCGTGGTTGACCCCAAGCTCAACGGCCGGCTGGGCGTCACGCTGATCTCCTCCCTCGGCGCGCGGGGCAACGCGGCGTTTGCCGCCGCGCCCGCCGTGCCCGCCCCGCAGTTCCAACCGC
>CAXTFX010000487.1:0-3740 GCA_964243185.1 uncultured Chthoniobacterales bacterium | reverse complement strand
GCGCCGGTCCCCGCCGGCCTCCCCGTCCGGCCCGCGCCGCCGCGCCTCGCGGTGCCCCGCACCGTGCTGATGATCGAGGACAACCTGTCCAACCTCACGCTCGTCGAGCACCTCCTCGCCGACCAGCCTGACGTGCGGCTGCTCTCCGCCATGCAGGGCCGCCTCGGCTTGGACCTCGCCCACCGCCACCAGCCCGACCTGATCCTGCTCGACGTCCACCTGCCCGACCTCGCCGGCTGGGAGGTGCTGGCCCACCTCCGGGCCGACGAGGCCACCGCCAACATCCCCGTGGTCATCGTCAGCGCCGACGCCACCCGGCTCCAGGTGGACCGCCTGATGGCGGCCGGCGCCCGCGCCTACCTGACCAAACCCCTGGAAGTCAACCAGTTCATGCAAACCCTCCACGACCTGCTCGGCCTCGAGCTCCGGCCCGTCAGCCTATGATCCTCGCCCCCCTGCGCCCCCCCGTCTATACCCCCCGGTTCCTCACGCCCCCGAACGTGGAAACCGGGTTCCCGGAGCTGCCCGCCGGCGCCCGCCTGCTCATCGTGGACGACGAGCCCGTGAACGTGGCCCTGCTGGAAGACCTCCTCGGCAGCCTCGCCAAAGCCCCGGAGCTCTGCTCGCTCACGGACCCGCGCCTCGCCGTGGAGCGCTTCCGCACCTTCCGCCCGGACCTCGTCCTGCTCGACCTGCGGATGCCGCACCTCGACGGCTTCACGGTCATGGAGCTCCTCGGCCGGGAGATTCCCGCCGGGGTGTGCCTGCCCATCCTCGTGCTCACGGCGGACTCGAACCCGAAGATCCGCCAGCGCGCCCTCGCCGTGGGCGCGACGGACTTCCTGGCCAAGCCCTTCGACAACCTCGAAGCCGTCCTCCGCATCCGCAACCTGCTCACCGCCCGGATGCAGCACCTCCAGCTCCAGGGCAGCCACGACCAGCTCGAAGCCGCCGTCGCCGCCCGCACCGCCGAGCTGCGCCGCTCCCACGAGCTGCTCGTGCGCCAGGAACGGCTCTCCGCCCTGGGCACGATGGCCGCCGGGGTCGCGCACGACTTCAACAACGCCCTGACCCTCATCTCCGGCTACGGCGAGCTGGCCCTGCACCAGCTCCAGGGCCGCGACCACCCCCACCCCGCCGCGGCGATGCTCACCGCCCTGCTGGCCGCCACCCAGAACGCCGCCGACACCGTCGGCCGGCTGCGCGACTTCGGCCGTCCCGCCGACCCGGACGCCGTGCGGTTGCCCGTCTGCCTCAACGCCGTGGCCCGGGAAGCCGTGGAAACCACCCGCCCGCGCTGGTCCGCGCGCCAGCCCGGGGTGGACGTGCGCCTGGAACTGCCGCCCGCGCTGCCCCGCTTCCCCGGCGACGTCGGCGAGCTGCGCGACGCGGTCACGAACCTGGTCTTCAACGCCGTGGACGCCCTGCCCGCCGGCGGCACGGTGACGGTGCGGACGTATGCCCGGGACGGCTCCGACGTCGTCCTGGAGGTGAGCGACAACGGGGTCGGCATGGACGACGAAACCCTGCGCCGGTGCCTGGAGCCGTTCTTCACGACCAAGGGCGACCGCGGCACGGGCCTGGGTCTGGCGATGGTCTATGGCGCCGTCCAGCGACACGGCGGCACCGTCGAGGTCGCCAGCCAGCCCGGCCGGGGAACGACCTTCCGCCTGCGGCTGCCGCAGGGGTAGGGGGACTTGCCGGGCGGCCCCCGAGCTGCCCCGGCTCCTGGAGGCCATCTGCCGCGGAGCGTCCCGGCCCGGTCGCGGCGGCGGCGGGCGAGCGCGGGCGGCCGTCGCGGGGTGCCACCATTGTTGACGGCAGCAACGTTATAAGCTGAAATTCCCTCCCGGAAGCCCACCTGCGCCAGTCACCCCCATGACGGCACCTCCTCCCCATCCCGGGCCGCGCGACCCCGAAGCGGAAGCCTACCCTGGCGTCCCCACCGCCGGGGCGGCCGGCGCGCCCTTCCTGCGCCTGGTCGGCATCGGCAAACGCTTCGGGTCGAACCCGGTGCTCCGCAACGTGGACTTTGCCGTCCACGCCGGCGAGGTCCACGCCCTGATGGGCGAGAACGGCGCCGGCAAGAGCACGCTGATGAAGATCGCCAGCGGGCTCTACCCGGACTACGAGGGCGAGATTTTCCTGCGCGGCGAGCCGGTGCGCTTCGCCTCGCCGCGGGAGGCGATGCACCAGGGTATCGCGCTGATCCACCAGGAGTTGAACCTGGTGCCCGGCCTCACCGTGGACGAGAACATCTTTCTGGGCCGGGAACGGCTGGGCGGGCCGTTCATCGTCAACCGACGGCGGCAGACGCGGGAGGCGGCGGCCATCCTGGAAACGCTCAACTTCCAGGCGGCGCCGGACGTGCCCGTCGGCACCCTGCGCGTCGGGGAACAACAGCTCGTGGAGATCGCCAAGGCGCTCGCGCTCGACGCCCGGGTGCTCATCATGGACGAGCCGACCTCCGCGCTGTCCGTCGGGGAAACGGAGCGGCTGTTCCAGGTCATCCGGCGCATCGCGGCGGGCGGCGTGGCCATCGTCTATGTCTCGCACCGGATGGAGGAGGTGTTCGCCCTGGCGGACACCCTCACCGTCCTGCGCGACGGCCAGCGGGTCCGCACCGTCGCGGCGCGGGAGACGACGCGCGGGGCCGTGATCCGCTCGATGGTCGGGCGCGACCTGCAGGAGTTCTTCACGCGTCGGGACGCGGCGGCGGGCGAGGCCGACGTCGCCCCGTCCCCGGCGCCGGTGTTGAGCGTGCGGGGCCTGTGGCTCGACCACCCCCGGCCCACGCCCCGGCGTCCGCGGCTGGTCCAGGACGTGAGCTTCGACGTGGCTCCCGGCGAGGTGCTCGGCCTGGGCGGGCTGCTCGGCGCGGGGCGCACGGAGGTCCTGGAAACGCTCTTCGGCGCGCAGACGGCCACCGCGTCCGGCGGCGAGGTGCGCGTGGACGGCCGGCCCGTGGGGCTCACCAACCCGGCCGAGGCCAAGCGCGCCGGGATCGCGTTCGTCACCGAGGACCGCCAGCGCGACGGGCTGATCCTGGACGCCGGGATTGACCGCAACGTCCCCCTGCCCGTCATGCCCCGGGTCGCCACCCGGGGCGTGGTGTCCACGCGGCGGGAAACGATGCTGGCCGCGGACACCGTGGCGCGGCTCGGCATCCGCGCCTACGGGCCGGCCCAGCCGGCGGGCACGCTCTCCGGCGGCAACCAGCAGAAGGTCGTCGTCGGCAAGTGGCTGCTCACCGACCCGCGCGTCCTGCTGCTCGACGAGCCGACCCGGGGCGTGGACGTAGGCGCCAAGGCGGAGATCTACGGGCTGATCCGCGACCTTTCCCGGCGTGGGGTCGCCATCGTGCTCGTCTCCTCCGAGTTGCCCGAGCTGATTTCCCTCAGCGACCGCATCCTCGTCCTGCGCGAGGGGCACCCGACGGCCCTGCTGGGGCGGGCGGAGTTCAGCGAGGAAACCATCCTGGAATACGCCTCCCCCGGCGGCCCGACGCAGCCGGGGATGACCGGGGATCACGACACCTCTTCCCCCGCCGCGGAAAGGCCGCGGTTCGCCGCATGAACCCGACCCCGATCACGGTGAACCGACGCCCCCTCCGCGCGCTCGGCTCGTTCCTCCTGCGCACCAAGCTCTACTGGGGTCTGGCGGTGCTGCTCGTCGCGGGCGTCTGGCTCTCACCGGTGAACTCGCGCGGTGTAAACATCTTTCTCAGCCCGGGCAACTTG
>CAXTFX010000486.1:0-3743 GCA_964243185.1 uncultured Chthoniobacterales bacterium | reverse complement strand
GCGTTCTCGGCCATGACGCCGAAGTTGGCGCACACGCAGGGGGCGGCGAACCACAGGCTCTCGATGACGGGCAGGCCGAAGCCTTCCACCAGGGAGGGATAGACCGTGAAATCACACTCCTGATAGAGCGAGCGCAGCAGGGAGTTCTCCACCTTCTCCCGCCAGCGCACCCGGCCGGGGTGGCGGTTGATGGCCTGGTGGGCGCGCTCGGTGATGTGGTAGGCCTCGACGTAGGGCGCGCCGACGAGGTCCAGCTCCAGGGGCAGGTCCGGGCGGAGGGCGAGAGCCTTGTCATAGGCGTCGAGCAGGGTGAAGTGGTTCTTGCGCGGCTCCAGGGTGGACACGCAGAGTATCCGCACCGGCCGGTGGGGGTCCGGCTCCTTCGGGGAGGTTTCGCGCGGGGCGCTGGGGATCTCGCTGGCCAGGGTGCAGACCTGCACGGGCGGACCCTTCAACCCTTCGGCCCGCACGAACTCGTTCCAACCGTCGGCGGAGTTCTGGGAGTTGGGCAGGATGAGGTCGCCGCCCGCCATCGCGCGCATGTATTCGGCGTGGTTGCCGGGCAGGTCGAGCGGGACGAACTCCGGGCGCTGGATGGGGATGGCGTCGTGAAAGATGGCGGAAAACTTCATCCCGTGGCGCTTGGCGTAGTCCAGGAAGAGCTGGGCGCGCCCGCCGTAGGCCAGCTCCGGCATGAACAACCAGGCCCCTTTCAACTGCGGGCGATACCGGGGGTGCAGGTGGAGGGGCACCTGGTGGGAACGGCCGCGGGTGGCCACCCACGCGGACAGGGATCGGGGGTGCAGGAGCAGGTCGCGCGGCAGCAGCCCGGGTGTTTCCCGCAGCGGCTCGGCGGCCAGCCCGAGGGAGAGGGTCGGCGGCATCGGCCGGAAGTGCTTCATCCCGTTGTGCCAGACGACGGGATGCACCGGCGGGAGGTGCTCCCGGCCCCGCCCGAACGCTCCCGCCAGCGAGCGCACCACGCTCTGGATGCCCGAGCGACCCGGGTTGTGGACGGTGTCGGTGACGGCGAGGAAGATCGGCATGCCAAGACTGAAAGAGGGGAGAAGGGAGTGGGGCGACGCGCGGGCCGTCCGCGGGGGAAGAGTAGCCGGGGAAGGCGGGACGGAAAGCCCCAAACCCGGAGGAGCTGCCCGGCCCTCGCAGGTCTCCCCTCTCCCTTTTCCCCTCTTTCAGTCTTAAAATTCCGCCGGGTCGAAGACCAGGAACCCGCCGGGCACGCGGCGGCTGGGGCCGCGCTTGGGGGTTTTCTCTTCCCCGGCGGCGGCCGCGTGGTGGTGGTGGTTGCCGTTTTCCTCGAGGCCCGGCGGCGGGGGGGTGGTGAAGCGGACGCCGGTGCGGGGAGGCGCGGGGATGGCCTCGGGCAACGGGTGGAGGGTCTGCTCCAGGGCGCGGCAGACGCGGCCGAGGCTGTAGCGCCAGGGGGCGAAGCGGTGCTTACGCAGGTAGCGCCGGCCGTCGTCGCGGGCGTCAATGAGATCCTGGCGGCGCTGGCGGCGCTCCTCCCGGCGGGCCTCCCAGGCGCGCTGCCAGCGCTCGCGGGTCTGGCGGGTCCACTCCGCGCTCCATTCCTGCCGGTAGCGGGCCAAGCGCTCGGCGTGCTCGCGTTGGCGGAACTCCCGTTCGGCGGTGGTTTCTCCCGCCAGCGGCGTGGGCGGGGGCGTCAGCCGGGCGCGGGCCTCGGCGCGGCGGCGCAGGAAGCGCTCGCGGTGCCGCCAGACCAGCACGCGCCAGCCCCAGCGGCGGCGGTAGCGGCGCAGGTTGTCCTTTTGCCGGAGGTGCCGGCCGGGGGAGGCGGAGATGTGGTGGTAGATGACCGAGCGGTGGGCAACGAGGTGCTTGAATCCCCGCTCGCCGGCGCGCAGGCAGAGGTCCACGTCCTCGAAGCCGTTCTGGAAGCCCTCGTCGAAGCCGCCGAGTTCCAGGAACAGGTCGCGGCGGACGACGCAGCAGGCGGCGGTGACGGCCGGCCAGCGCTCGGAGGGGCTCTCAGGTGGGACGGCGGAGTCCTTGCCGACGTGGATCGGGTTGCCCAGGCGGTTGAAGACGATCCCGCGATGATCAATCAGGCCGGAGGCGGGCTCGCGCTGGATGTTGCCCACCAGGCCGGCCTCCCGCTCGGCGCGGAGGACCTTCAGCATCTCGGTCAACCAGCCGGGCAGCAGGACGGTGTCGTTGTTGAGCAGGCAGAGGACGTCCCCGCGGGCCAGGCGGGCGGCGAGGTTGTTGTTCCTGGCGTAGCCCTGGCGCGGGGGGTTGTTGAAGTGCATCCGGTAACGGCTGGCGGGCAGGGTGCGGAACCATTCCCGGGAGCCGTCGGTCGAGCCGTCGTCCACGATGATGACCTCGTGGGACACGCGCCGGGGCACCGTCCGCTCCAGGCTCGCCAGGCAGGCCCGGGTGAGGTCCAAGCAGTTGAAGACGGGGATTATGATCGAGACG
Organism: uncultured Chthoniobacterales bacterium; assembly: GCA_964243185.1. Classification (GTDB taxonomy): domain Bacteria; phylum Verrucomicrobiota; class Verrucomicrobiia; order Chthoniobacterales; family SZAS-18; genus CAXTFX01. The sequence goes on along the minus strand of CAXTFX010000486.1, from coordinate 1,280 downwards.
TCCACGGGGCGGAAAATTCGAAATCCGAAGCACGAAGTTCGAAACCATCAGAACTAAGAAATGGAAACTCTAAAAACAGGAAACGTCGAAACTGGCCGCGGGTCGCGGGGCTTCAAGTTTTCCGCTTTTCAAACCTTTAGCTCCGATGGTTTCGGGTTTCGGGCTTCGGATTTCGAATTTTCCAGGCACAGCCGTCGCAGGTAGTCCGCATACGGCGTCTTGCCCAGATCGCGCACCAACTGCTCCAGGCCGGCGCAGTCAATCCAGCCCTGCTCAAAGGCGATTTCCTCCACGCAGGCGATCTTGAGGCCCTGCCGGTGCTGGATGGCCTGGACGAAGTTGGCGGCTTCCAGCAGGGAATCGTGCGTGCCGGTGTCCAGCCAGGCGGTGCCGCGGCCGAGGCGTTCGACGTGCAGCAGGCCGGCCTCCAGGTAACGGCGGTTGAGGTCGGTGATCTCCAGCTCACCGCGGGCGGAGGGGCGCAGGGCGCGGGCGTGGGCGCACACGTCGCCGTCGTAGAAATACAGGCCGGGGATGGCGTAATCGCTCTTGGGGACGGCGGGTTTCTCCTCCAGCGACAGGACCCGCGTGCCGTGGTTCTCGAACTCGACCACGCCGTAGGCGGTCGGGTCGGCGACGCGGTAGCCGAAGATGGTGGCCCCCCGGGTGCGTTGGGAGGCGTGACCGAGGGCGACGGCAAGGTCGTGCCCGTAGAACAGGTTGTCCCCCAGGACGAGGCAGGCGGGGCTGCCGTTGAGAAACTCCTCGCCGATGAGGAACGCCTGCGCCAACCCGTCGGGGGACGGTTGCTCGGCGTAGGAGAAACGCAGGCCGAGCTGGGAGCCATCCCCGAACAAGCGCCGGAAGCCGGGCAGGTCGTGGGGGGTGGAGATGACGAGGATGTCCCGGATGCCCGCGAGCATGAGCACGCTCAGGGGGTAATAGACCATCGGCTTGTCATAGACCGGCATCAGTTGCTTGGAGACGGTGCGCGTGAGCGGGAACAAGCGGGTGCCGCTGCCGCCGGCGAGGATGATGCCCTTGAACGGAGAGGCGGTGGGGTGGTTGGAACTCATAAACGGGAGGAATGAAGTGCCCGCGAAACCCGCGAAAAGACGCGAAAGCAAAGGCCGGAAAAACCAAGGCGCGGCTTCTTTTGCCTTTTTCTTTCGCTTCTTTTCGCGGGTTTCGCGGGCCAATCTCTGCTCAGGCGACGCCCCTTCTTTCGCGGGCGGCCTTGTCGGCGGTGACGCGCTCGCACCACGGGCGGTTGTCCAGAT